>CALCOQ010000220.1 GCA_937897005.1 uncultured euryarchaeote | reverse complement strand
CCGGAGTTCGTGCTCCTGCTCGGGATAATCATCCTCATCGTGATTCCAAACCTTGGTCGGGGAACCTTCCGATTGCCGTTGACAACCATCAGAATACCATGGTTCTTCGGCGGACAGAGATACAAGACGACCTCTGACCCGCGGCTACCAGCCATCATCTCGATCTCGACTTTGATGATAGCCACCCTCCTTGCACTGGTCAGTCAATTCAAGGATGGGCAACGCTGGATCCTGTTCTTTGGAGAAGGCGATGCGATGACAGTACTGCTCAAGGTCGATGGATTCGCTCGAGTCTTTGAGATCCTGTTCTTCGGAGCCCTGTTGTTGGCTGCGGTTGCCACGGTCTCTAGGATGCCCGCCCGCAAGCACAGGGATGACCTTCCGTTGAAGGCATTGTTGGATAATCGGCGACAGGTCGATTTCCACATCCTGTTGTTGATGTCAGGTCTTGGAATGGCCATCGTCGCTTTGGCTCAGGACCTGTTCATGCTGTTCCTCGGTCTGGAATTGGCAAGTCTTGCCACCTATGTTCTGGTTGCATTCCACAAGGAGAGCAAGGCTGGGACTGAGGGTGGTGTGAAGTATTTCATCGTCGGAGCGGTCGCTTCTGCAGTAGGATTGTACGGGATGTCTCTTCTCTACATCTGGCATGGGAATCTGCAGATCGCTTCACATGTCTACACCTCGGGTGCGATCAGTCTGTCCATCAACGGGCTCGATGCTGCATTCGCCAATGCAGATTCACTGGCATACATTGGACTTGGAATGATGTTGGTAGGCTTTGGTTTCAAGGTCAGTGCAGTTCCATTCCACTTCGCTGCTCCTGATGCTTATGCTGGTGCAGCTTCGCCAGTTGCTGGAGTACTTGCCACCGCTTCCAAGGCGATGGGCTTCATCGGTTTGATGAGAGTTCTTCTCGTCATCTCCATGCCCGAAGGGGACGGAAGTGCAGCATGGCTCATCTGTCTGGGTATTCTCTCGGTGGTCACGATGACTTGGGGCAACCTTGCTGCTCTTGGTTCTGATAATCCAAAGCGTATGCTTGCCTACTCATCGGTTGCTCATGCAGGGTACATGCTCGCTGCTATCACTGCAGTCGGTGCTTGGCGCTGGGGACACATCAGCGCTCCAGCGGATGCCGCAGATTGGTTGGTGACCGCTATCATCTTCCATCTCGTCGTCCTTGTGACCTTCAAACTCGGTGCATTCCTCGTTCTTGCTCTGTTGGAGTTGGACGGCGGAGCAAGCCGTAGTGGCTCATTGTCGGGCCTTGCAAAGCGAGACCCGATCATTGCGGCCTCGATGTTCGTCTTCATGCTGGCCTTGGCTGGTGTTCCACCAATGGCTGGCTTCATGAGCAAGTTCCTGTTGGTCGCTGGAATCGTCAAGATGGCTGCAGGAGATGCCAGTGTGAGCGTCGCTGCTGGCGGTGGCTGGTCCATAGCAGACCTGCATTGGGTCTGGTGGCTGGCGGTGGCGGTATTCGTCAACAGCGCACTATCACTCTACTATTACCTCAGGATTGGGGTTATCATGTTCTTTGAGGAGGCTGAATCCGACCGTAGGAGACCACTACCAAGAGCCTGGTTCCTACGACTTGCCATCTGGGGCTGTGCTCTGGGTGCCATTGGTCTAGGAGTGGCAGGAGACCATCTCATCCAGTTGTGCCATAGTGCTGCTGAGTCGTTGTTCTCCCTCACTTGAGTCATCGTCATTTCCATGACCACATTGGATAAGGCAATACGATACTACACCTTCCCACTTTCATGCCTGAAGAAATTGAGGACCATGACATCAATCTGCAGAAGGAGGAATTGACTCTTGAGGAGCGTATGGATAGGCTCGAGAAACGTTTTGATAAATTCGCAGAAGTCGTCAAGGGTAAAGTGGCTGAGAACAAGCGAAGGGCATGGGGCAAGGGAATCGATTATGGGAATCCAAAGGAAGTAATTCCGATTATTTTGATATCACTTGTTGCACTAGGAATCGCATTCTACGTCTCCATGGATATGATGAGTGGATTCTAGGATGATTGAAGAAGCCAAGACGGTCCGCGCAAATGTGGCTGCGTCTTTTGTTAACATTGCAGGCTATCGATTCGTTGATTTGCCCGACCGTGATGAACTGCGCCAGCCATTCCGCAACAAGTGCGAGAGTCTTGGTCTTCTGGGAACCATATTATTG
>CALCOQ010000219.1 GCA_937897005.1 uncultured euryarchaeote | reverse complement strand
ATTTTTCTTTGACGCGGACGCGGACAGAATGGAAGCGGTCACGGATTCACCCGGACTACCGACGGACAGACTTCCTCATGTGGCTTGCGCTGACAGGACTGGTTGGAAATACATCAATTAACATCAATATTGATACTATCGGTAGGATTATTTTATCTCGTAGTTAGAGCTGAACATCTTACTGTTCTTCTTCCCTCTCAAATCATTATACGGACAATGATTCATGCTACTGAGTACTTGAAAGGAAAGTATCAAGTGGGAAATCAGTGGAATCAATAAAGTAGGTTAAATAATCAATAGTTACTGTGAGGAAAAGAAAGATACCCTTAGTAATCGTTAAAGAAAGGTCGTTGGTCGAGGCATTATCACGAAGGGATGAAAATGAGTAAAGAAACTGAATCAAGAAGCCGTATTCACATCAAGGTCGGTGATATCGAGATCGATGTTTCAGGTGCTCAGCAAGAGGTTGATGCTGAGATCCTCAAACTTCGCGAGGAAGAGGATTGGTCTGCTGCATTGGCCAAGGTTCGGAGTGCACGAGAAGAGGCGATCGCTGCAGCGGTAGATGCTGCAAAACGTAGCGGCCTTCCTGAACGTGGAACTGCATTCAAAGCCTTGCTCGACAATTGTAATCTCACCAAGAGACCTGATCAGGTGCTCGCAGCACTTCACTATCTGCGTGATGTGGAGGGTGTCAACGATTCGCCACCTCGGGTGATGATGGACCTGTTCGAAGATGCTGGCATCGGAGCCCCTGGAAATCTTTCTCTCTACATCAATCGATTGCGAGAGCGTGGATTCCTCACCATTCCGCCAAGTGCTCATGACAAGAATCGATATGCTGTCCTGACTCCTGAAGGAAGAGCACACCTTGACAAGCGCTCAAGAAACTGAAGTGATGTCATGGACGAAGCCCTTCCAGAGGATGGGACTCCACTGGATTGGTCATTCCAAGGGCGCACTGAAGCCATTCTCAGAGGGCGAAAACATCCCAACAGCGATTTCCAAAGAGCGATTCTGATCAGAGCCGACCTGACGGAAGGTGACTTCTCTGATTCAAACTTCAACAGAGCCAGTATGAGGGAAGCCGACCTGATGAAATCCGCTTTTGACAACTGCGATTTCAGAGGGGCAGACCTGCGTAAAGCGAGACTCAATATCTCAAATTTCCGAAACTGCAAGTTCGAGGGCGCCGACCTGCGTGGAATCAGGGGGAGATATGCAATCTGGGAAGGTAGTGACTGGTGGAATGCCAAGATGGACGATGACCTCTACAAAGCCCTGTTGAAGAAATGGGGACTGCCACGAGAAGAGGAATGAATCAATCACTCTTCTTCAGCTTGATTTGTTATCAGTCCAGGATGAGTACCTAACTCCTGTGGAATCTGTAGATGAGGGTTGAGAGCCGCTCTTCCAGAGGCATGTAACAACGGAAACGCTGCAAATATTCCACAGCATAGTGAACAGATGCCATAGACAAAGGCGAGCCCGGTGTATGTGATTGAAACCACCGAACCAAGTTCATTGGTGGGGCCACTGGAGATACCATATGATATCAATGCAGCAAGAATAACTATTGCATTTCCACCCATGCCAAGTTTAGCACCGATACTCCTTCTCCTGAGTAACTGAACACCACCAACGAGCATCAGCAATCCACCAAACATGAATCCTGAACCAAGATACCAGTAATATTTGGCATGGCGTAGTTCATCGTGTAGATCTTGAATGTCTTCTCCAGTGATATTACTGCTCTGCGAGAATCCCGTTTCCAATTGTTTCACCTCACTCTCTGGAAGATTCGGCTCACCTTGTCTAGATATCTCAGAGTATCCCATGATCATTACCAAGATGCCTCCCAATAGCAATAGTAACCCCATCAAAACAGGTATCGTGGAATTTGGCCTGACCGGAATCACTGGAGCCACAAGTGATAGCTGGGGGGATTCGTTCTCAATGCGCATGCTGCCAAGGTCGCCCATAGCATCCCCTCATTCAACACACGCTTGAAGGTCAGCCTTCAACCCGTCGGGGAGTGGTTCTGGCTCAATGGTCTGCATATCTACACAGACAGTGGTGACTGTCGCTCGCCAAGCGGTCACTCCATCTTGATTCTCAAAGCGGTATTCCCACGTGCAACTTGTGCGACCGACTGCAGAAATCCAGATCGTGCAATCGATCGTATCCCCATATTTCAATGGCGCCTCAAAGGATGCCTCATTGAAGACTGCCGGAAATCCTAGTTTCCATTCTTTGAGAATGACATGGTATTCAGTTCCACATATGTCCTTCCATGATTCCTCGAAGAAACGGTGGGCCATGTCCCAATATTGTGGATAATACATGATGCCTGCAAGATCCACCATTGGAAAATCCACTCTTCGTTGAAGATGTACAGCCATACCCATACGAGAAGGATGGAGAGGATGAACCCAGCGGGTGGTGTGTAACAGTCATGGTACTCTATCCATGGCGATAAACCAACCCGAAAACCAGTGATTCTGCAACCTAACAGATACTCAGAGATATCCTTTGAATAGTTATATCATAATCTCATATCGAGGAAAAGAGGGGTCGGAAATGCGTAGCGTAGTATACACAAAGCGTGGTGGGATGGATGCGATTGATTTCTTGGAATCATCTACTCCAACTCCTGCACCAGAGGAGGTTCTGATCGAGGTTCACAGAGCTGGAATCAACTTCGCTGATTTGATGATGCGCCAGGGACTTTATTCGCCAGTTCCACCCTTCCCTTTCACTCCGGGGTACGAAATTTCTGGAGTGGTGAAAAAACTAGGGCAAGGAGTTGAAGGAACTGGACTGATCGTTGGCGACCGCGTAGTCTCATTGTGTGGGATGGGTGGATATTCTGAACAAATCATCACTCCAGCCGAACGCTGTTTCAAACTACCCGAATCCATATCCTTTGACGCCGCAGCAGCACTTCCAGTAACCTACTTGACAGCGCACCACATGCTGACCTATCTTGGAAATTTTCAACAAGGAGATTCAATTCTTGTACACCATGCAGCTGGAGGGGTTGGAACTGCAACCGCTCAACTAGCAAAGGCGCTTGGAGCATCCAAGGTATTCGGAACGGCTTCAGCGAATAAAGCTGAATTCGTTCGCTCACTCGGGATGCGCTTCATCGACAGGGAGATTGAGGACTTTGTTGAGGTATGTAAGCGCGAGACAAATGGATCTGGAGTTCATCACGCTCTTGACCCGGTTGGAGGCAAACATATGATGCGTTCCTACAAGGCTCTGCGCTCAGGCGGTCGTCTGTATGCATTCGGAGGCTCAGCTGCTGTAAAAGGTAGCAAACGTTCGATTTTGTCGGCACTACGAATGGTGTTGACCACCCCTAAATTCAATCCGTTCAAGATGATGAATTCAAACAAGGCGGTCTTTGGAGTCCACATGGGGACCTGGAAGGACGAGGCAGTACTGAAAAATCAGGTAACCTCGTTGGTGGGGATGCTTGAGGATGGATGTATCTCTCCTGTGGTCGACAAGGTGTTTCGGTTTGAGGAAGTGGCAGCCGCTCAGCAGTATCTTCACGACCGTAAGAATCGGGGTAAGGTGCTTCTCGATTTCTCGCCTCGAAACTGATGATCCCCTGTCTCAACGGATTTAGGATGGGTAGCGACTAGAATGGCCCACGCAAAGCCCATTCAAACAACAATCACATTCGGAAGGGTATTCGGATAACCCCTTGCAATCGATCCGAATCAATTAGTTGATTCAATCACATCTGAGGTGGTTGCTGATATTGTTGGTTGGTCTGCATTACGGTTCCTTGAGAGGAGGGGATTACGACAATGTTTTGATTTTTATCTCGGTCTACAATTAACAACACTATGCCGACAATCAAACCGATAAATGACAAACAGCATACACCTTCCGCAATAAACATGAAT
>CALCOQ010000218.1 GCA_937897005.1 uncultured euryarchaeote | reverse complement strand
CTTGTGACGAATTGTACATTGAGGAAGCATTGGGTGACCTGAGAAACAGAACTGACCTTGGAAATAGACAGATTCCAGTAATGAATCTGGAAAATATTCCAGCAATAGAACATCTCAGGATGAAGAAAGATCTACAGGAGCAGATTGAATATCTGAAAGATTCAAAAGATGAGTTGATTGATGAAAAGAAAGCCCTGCAAGCAGAAAAGAAAGCCATTGATATCGATCTCAAAGACTCACGCGTAGAAGTCCAGAAATTGATGAATCGGTCATTGTGGGCCAGAATACTGAACAAAAAAGCATGAAGAAGATCTACTCCTAAAGCAACAACGGCTGAATTCAAATACGGTCATGGCCGAGTCCACTCATCGAATTTGACTCTAGATCTGTCTGGGATAAATTGAACATCTCTTCGCCATCAACAGTCACCATGGCAGGCCATGAGGAACTGGACATTCGAGAACTTGCTCAAGTCTTCGATGCCGATAACCGCGACGTCTACCTCTCATTGTATGTTGACCTCAGTGACAAGGGGCATGACAAGAACATCAGACGTAGAATGAGAGCCATCAGTGCTGCTCTTACTGGGCGAGACCAGAAACAGAATCTGGAAGAATCGGTGGAGAAGGCACTGGCTGCCATCGATTCTCTTGAATCAAAGGGACGTGCAGCAGCGGTCTTCGTTCATCTTGAAGATGAGTTTCTTCGATGCGCCAGTCTGGCTGCAACGGTAGATACAACGATGGTTCTCGATGCAAGCCCATACATCCTGCCACTGGCGAGATTCGAAGATGAGTACGAACAGTTTCTACTAATCCTCATCGATGGCCAGCACGCAGAGGTACATCATGTCGAGGATGCTAGAGGACATCAGGTTGCTGAAGCCAGTCACACTTCCTTGGGTCGACACAAACGCGGAGGTTGGAGTCAGATGCGATACCAACGCATTCGCGAAGGTGTGGTGCAGAAATTCTACGATGAAGTGGTCGAACAGGTGGATGCCATTCTTCGTGAACATGGAGACATGCGAATCATCATCGCAGGACCTGGTTCAGCAAAACAGCAGTTCCGGGAGCGGATGTCAAAGCGTTCGAAAGAACTCGTCATCGCCATCGAAGATGTGGACATGGACATGACCGGAACTAACTCTCTCATCTCACAATTCACAGAATTGGCCAAACAGGAAGAAGGTGAAAGAGAAGGTCAGGATATCGACCGATTACGCAAGCAACTGATGAATGGAACGTTG
>CALCOQ010000217.1 GCA_937897005.1 uncultured euryarchaeote | reverse complement strand
TCACCAAGAACAAGATATTTGGTACCATCGCTGAGGCTCAGGCTCCCAGCCGCGGAACCTTGTTCGCCTCATTCGGCCCTCTGGTCTTCGTTGCAGCATTGTCGGCTGGAATGTGGGGAGTCTGGCAAGGTATCAGACATCGCAGACAGACAAGATTGTTCCTTGGCCTTTGGGTATTGATCGGCGCATACATGGCATGGTCAGCAGGCCGATTCATCTTCAATGCTTCACCAGCAATGGCTGTGTTGGCCTCTTGGGCCATCGTCGGAGTATGGAAGGGAAGTGGTGCTACAGAATTCAGCAAGGAATGGAGAAGGATAGGGATTAGAACCCCTGGTGAGAGATTCACTGCTACCCGCAAGGCATTGTGGAGGACACCTGCCTTCAGCGCCTTGGGCTTGGTTGTTCTGATGCTGATGTCTCAGCATGCCACCTATGGACTGGATGCTGGGATACCAAGGGGAAGTGATGCCAAGGACGATGTGGATTCAACCATCTATCATCTATCTCCCGACCTCTTCCGCTTTGACATCTGGGATTTCTCCATACTCGATAACTCACCCTATGAAGACGGTTCAAGTTGGTACATGAATTCCTTCGGGCCTGGTTTCAATGGCTGGGGTTGGAATACTGCATATGATTGGTTGGCGTCACAGGACTTGACCTTTGACGCTTCAACCGCATCTGATTGTGAAGACATGGGTGGAATCTGGATGGATGATATATGCCATCAGAGATTCGGCGACCGGCCGGCTTTCGTCTCATGGTGGGATTATGGTTTTCAGGCATTGGCTCAGGGACAACATCCATCGGTCTCAGACAACTTCCAGTCTGGTATTCCTGCAACTGGTAACATGTTGTTGTCACGTTCACAGGATGACCTTGTCGCTTTGTTCATCTGGCAATTGGCTGAAGGGGATATGATGTATTCTGCTCAGAACAGTGGTGAATATGAGTTGACAACACCGTTCTCCAGAGTGTTAGGGAATCATTTAAGCACATCTCAATTTGATGAATTCGTTCATCTTCAGACCGATATGGGGTCTGCAGGTGCACAGTCTCGTACCTTCAGTGTCGTCGTCCAGAATGGTCAATTGATATTAGCAAAAGGAGGTGTTCTTGAAGATGGAGTGCTCAATAAATCTGCAGGAACTGTATGGAGAGTCTATGATGGCGTTGAAGTCGAGGAATGCGACCCTGATACGGGTAAACCCTGTTTGGATGGGTCCTATATTGATGAGAATGATGCCCGACTGCGTTTCACCCAGAAGACTGTGAATGATGATCTCAGCTTGGAAGATACCACTTACCATATCATTGGCGAATATTGGTACACTCCAGACCTGATCGAAGAGTTTGATGATGTAGCATCCAATCTTCACAGGAAGAATGCACGTCTTTCATTGACGCGCCAACTTTTGACCAATGCTTTGGATTCTGAAGACTTGCACTCACTATACACAGATCTGATGAGCATGGATGTATATGATGTTCCAGACAGTGAAGGCAAGCCTGGCGAGACCTTCCGCAGGAATCATGAGATACGCTATTTCGCTGTTGACAATAGACTGTATCCAATAGGCGGTCGATACAACCAAGATGCAAATTACAACTATGGGAACCCAACCGGTATCTTCCATGCTCCAACCACTCTTGGTGGGCAAGACGTTGATACTTTCTTGAGGACAACCTACGAAACTGATGATTTGGCTAATAATGGTGAGATGACTGCAGAGCAATACGAGGAGGCCTATTTACAGGATCTGCTCAACCAACAACAGCAAGGAGCTGATTACCAGGCATTGTCTCTGAATGATATCAGGGTCGACCATATGCCTGCCTTCTTCGATACCATGTTGGCTCGTGCCTACGTTGGATATGGCGCTTCTACTCTTGGTCTGGATGTTGGTTCATCCAATCCACAGCCAAGTCAGCATTTCGGTATCTCAGGTTCTCCTGGTTCGATGTTGCAAGGAGCTCCGCCGTTGCCGGCAGCGATGATGAATCATTTCGTCATTGCCAATTGGTATGGTGCAGGTCTTGATGTTGGTGATACCACCTTCCCTCAGGAAACAGCAGATCAGCGTAGTATTCGATATGCCAATACGGCTGTGAAGATACTCAAGTATTACTCGGGAACAGAAATTTGCGGAACGGTTGAGATGTCTGATGATGGCATGGGAATGAACAATACTCGAGTTTTGATGGAGCGCGATGCATTCAGCGGTGAAGGCGAGAGTGATATGGATAACAACACTTACTGGATTCCAATACAAGCAGTTGATGCGGATGAGGAGGGGAACTACTGTGTTATGGCACCTGCTGGTCATATCCGTTTGTCTGCTTATCTAGGTAACTTCGATCCAATCGCAGATAAAGACATCATCCGCAAGGGTGAGTATCAAGACAAGGTCGTTGATTTCACAACAGTTGAAAACCTGAATAGAGTAACCAATCCATTCACAGGTATTCTCGGTGGCGTTTCGAACATGACATGGTTGAATGAGGTTCATCGCAACATCACTGGTGTTGAAGGTAACTCTGGAGAAAGATACTCCGATGAGGTCAAAATTCTGGTTGAAACTTCGGGAGTCAGTGGGACCATCGCATGGAGTGGCCACGAGTCCTTTGAGGGCGATCCATTGGTCGATGTTGATTTCATATTGAGGAACATC
>CALCOQ010000216.1 GCA_937897005.1 uncultured euryarchaeote | reverse complement strand
GACCCTTCGAATATCACTTCAGCTGAGGACGCATTTCCTCTGGATGCCAGTCAATGGTCGGACCGTGACGGCGATGGCATGGGAGACAATCCAAACGGAACCAATCCTGATATCTTCCCAGATGACCATGATAACGATGGAGTGAACGATGAGGATGATTGGGATGACGATGACCCATTGGAATCTCAGGATATCGATGGTGACGGAATCGGTGACAACGAGGACTTGGATGCGGATGGTGACGGCTATCTTGATGAGGATGAATTACGTCAAGGCACTGACCCATTCAGTTCCAGTTCTCACCCAATCGACAGTTTCGAAGTGGTTGTTCCCGGCACCAATATCGGCCTTGGTGCATGGGATCTGATGGGAATATTCGGTGGCCTGCCAGTCTTCATCTGGATAGTGTTTGGACTCTCTACTCGTGGGGCCAGGTCGCAGAGATTCGAGGAGGCCATGTTCGCAGCCCAATCTGAAGAGGAATTGGCCACCATCTCCGACGAATACGAGCGCGCATTGATGTGGAGAATGATCGGCCCCCATCAGGCTCTTCGTCTCGAACGAATACGTTCCAATCTCGAGGTACAGTTCAACACCATGATGGATTTCGATGAATCAGATGAGGCTTCATCAGCATTGACAGATGGTCAACCACCCCCTTCGGACATGCAAGGTCGGGTTTCAACGGATGGTTATGAATGGCTGAAACATGGTGGTCAGGATTGGTATCGTAAACCGGGCGCAAATACGGAATGGGTCAAATGGCGGTGACAAGAAATCGCCATGTGATTGAAATTGGCGGCATAATCCTCTAATCAGTGAAGGTTGTCGAAGGTTCGTGGCAGAGGAGCACGAGAAGTATACCACCATGGAACAACCATGGTGGGCGAACGATGGTCTCATCCTTGTTCTGACGATGGTGAACATTGGAATCATCATCTATGATCTAGAGAGAGGATTGGTCTTCAATACCACAGAATGGTGGGTTCTTTCAGTTATAGATTCGGTTCTCATCGCACTGTTCGTAGCAGATCTGGCTGAGGACCATTCACGATGCAATGACAAGGAGTGGTGGTGGAAGACCCATGGTTGGGAGTTCCTCGGCCTGATGCCTTTGGCGCTTACTGCCATCCCGATTCTTCGAAATGCAGGAGCCCTGCGATTGTTGCGCCTCATCCGCGCATTCTCAGGGATTCTACGCCTCATTGGTGCCACCCAGCGGGCCAAGGAAGTGACCATCCAGAAGCAGGTTCAACATCTGTTCCTCATCGTTTTCGTTCTCATCATTTCTGCAGCCTTCTTCGTCTATGTCTTTGAGAATGAATATTACGATACTTATTGCCTAGGCATCAATCCCGGCGGTGAATGTGCCAATATCATCCATGCATTCCCTGATGCCATCTGGTGGGCGGTAGTGACCACCACCACGGTAGGTTTCGGTGACTTCACACCAGTCACATGGCCTGCTCGAATAATTGCTATGTGCCTGATGATGATTGGTATCGGCCTGGTAGGTTCCTTGGCTGCAACCCTGTCTCAACTGTTCTACTCAACCAGAGATGATGGAGATGGCTATGAAATCGAGTACGAGGCTGATGTTGTTGAACAACTCGAACGCTTCGCTGGTTGGCGAGATAAGGATATGATCGGCGAAGAGGAATGGGATCTGGTCAAGGACCTCCTAGTCAGACGAATGCGGGCCGAGATCCATATGTTGAAGGTAGAGATGTACAATGCAGCCTCACTCCCAGTTCCAATGCAGGTCGCTGCTAAGATGGCGATGAGCGACAGAGTCAAGAGTCTTGAGAGCGAGTTATTGGTGGTTGAAGAACGACTTGCCAATGAAGAGATAGAGGACCGTAAGGCCGAAGCCGAAGCTGCCGCAGCAGAAGAAGAGTGATTCACTCTCCAAGTCCATTCTGTCTCATCGCTTCCAGCGCAACCACACCCATTGCGGTCTGAAGATTGTAAGAAGGAACAAAACCGGCCATCGGTAGACGAATGACCTGCACAGATTGGTCGAGTACCTCCTGTGGCACGCCATCGTGTTCGCCCCCCACACAGATCACTGAATCTCCTTTGAGGTCAGCATCCCAAGGGCTGATGTCTCCGACATCTTCGACACTGACCAATCTGCGCTCTGATTCTCCAATCTTCGTCAATGCTTCTTCGGTCGTACTCCATAGCACTGGGATGAAGCGATTGCTTCGCATTGAAGCGCGCAGTGCAGTACGTTGTTCGGTCTTGCTGAACTCGCCACAAATGATGAGCCCCGCTGCTCCCGTTATCTCGGCGGTTCGGATGACATAGCCGATGTTGACGGCATATCTCACTCCAACCAGGAGCCAGACCACGCCTTGGGCATCGAGGAGTTCGTCTATCGAGGAGTCAGGTCGTCGTCCAACGAGTGCCAGGACCTTTGGCGGCTCAGGCCCCGGTCTAGCCATTCTCCAGATATCGCTTTCAGGGCCTTCTTCCACAGGAATACCCATTCCTCGTGCTTCTTCAATGAGTTCTCCAATCATTGGGTCATCGTGGTCACGTTGCACCAGAATGAGGGATACCGATTCATCAGCAAGAGCCTGTCTGACCTCGTCAATCCCCCTTCGCTGCACAGACCCGCGATGGCAAGGGAGGATTTCAGGCCGGCGGTCGTTCCGCGTCGCGGTTAAATATGGGTGGACGGTCGGCCGCTTGCTCCTTAGGAGCAGGTGAATCGGATGGCAAAGGGTCTCTACCATCATGTTCGTGAAACATGGAAGCGTCCCAAGGATGCTTTACCCTATGCTTTCCGCAGGGACAGGATGGCTCAGTGGCGCCGAGAACCGGTCAACAACCGCGTAGACCGACCCACCCGTCTGGACGCTGCACGCAGCCTCGGCTACAAGGCCAAGCAAGGCATCGTCATCATCCGCACCAGAGTCCGCCGTGGTGGATTGCGCAAGAGCAAGATCAACATGAAGCGTAAGCCCAGAAACATGGGTATGCGTAAGATAACCATGGCCAAGAACATCCAG
>CALCOQ010000215.1 GCA_937897005.1 uncultured euryarchaeote | reverse complement strand
TTTCGCTGGCCCCGGTCACAGTTCTTCAAGAATATCAGGATGTGGAGATGCTACTGCTAGAGAAGTATTGCAGGCCCTGGATGACCGTTGTTTAAGAGCGAATATTCACAGGAGGGGGGATTGCCTCCCATTGGAATTGGTGGTGGAGGGGGATACCGTTCGGGGGCTGGTGATTCTTGATCTTGCTCAAGGTAGAGTTGATTCATTACAAGCAAAGGCAGTGGTTTTCGCGGACAGCGGCTTTGAAGGGGCTTGGAATGGTGAACAGACTGGTGGAACGGGTCAGGCTTTGGCTGCAGCCAGTGGAATTGCATTGCGAGATATGGAATTCCAAGCATGGACACCTCTGACGGTTTCTGGAACCAATCTTTCCTTACCTCTGGGATTATTAGCGAACGGAGCGAGAATACTATCAGCCGCTGGCGAAGAAGTAATTTCTGAAGCCACTCTTTCTCCAACTGCCATCGCACAAGCAATGGCCGCGACTGGTGAAGGGTGTATCCTCGATGCCCGGCAAATGAAAGGTGATTTCGATGTCTGGTATGCAAACACTTCTGCATTGTTACTTCAGCGAACAGGGCTTGACCTGTCAAATGACATGATACCAGTTGAACCGTCGGTATCAGCAGTCATTGGAGGAATTCCAATCGATGAGCACGGACGTGCCATGCATGGAGAATGGGGTAATTGGATGACAGGCCTCTATGCTGCTGGAGATGCTGCGTGTAGTGGTATGCATGGGGCATCTATCGCTTGGGGAAATCGTCTCCTCGATGATCTGGTTGGAGGTTTGAATGCGGGTAGCCATGCTGGTGAGTGGGCGCTTTCTGCAACAACTGGAGCGGTTCAAAAATTAGAGGAGTCAAAAGATACCATACAGAAGGCTTTGGATACTCGCCTCATGGGAGATATTGAAACGCTCCGTATTGGTTCGATTCGTTCAGCGTTACATTCTGAATTATCAACCACCATGTCATTGAATAGAGACGGAGAAGCATTGAAGGCATCATTGGAGAATCTTGCTCAATTGAGCAGCAATATATCAGAGGCCTCACTGGATGATAATTCATTGTTGATGAATACCAATATTCTAGAGGCCTTGAGATTGCAATCTGCATGCAACTTGGCACTTATGGCTGTATCATCCGCGTTGAACAGAACAGAATCCAGAGGAGGGCATTCTCGAGAAGATCATCCGCAAAGAGACGATAAGAATTGGATGAAACACAGCCTTGTTCTCAATTCAGGGGATTGTAGTACCCTACCACTTCGAATGAGTTCCTCTGGGACTTGGATCCTTGCACCAGAAGTTTGAAAACTGGCAGAAATGCCATGAACCAGCGCCCATTAGCGGCATCATGGTTGAACCCCCCACTCTTTTTTCTCGTATCATCGAGGGAGAGATTCCAGCATCTTTTGTTGCCAAGGGTGAGGATTGGGTGGCATTTTTGGATATCAATCCACGACGACAGGGACATACATTGGTGGTGCCTCACCAACAAGGCCAGCGTTTGACAGATCTGACGTCATCCCAATTATCATCATTGATGATGGGAGTGGTTGAGGTACAGAATCGTCTTGGACAGTATTTCAACACCACAGATTTCAGCATAGTCGTTCATGATGGCCCAGATGCTGGCCAAGAGATTCCCCATGTCCATATTCATGTGATTCCCCGAACTCCACAAGATGGGGGCAGGAGTATACTTTCCATGTGGCCGAATGTCTCCGCCCCCGGTTCCAAAGAGCCAGATTTCGCCGCATTGTCGAAATTGGCTGCTGAATTATCAGGAGATGAGTGAAAATGGTAGAAGAAGCCCTGACCATGGAAGCGGGTGATGATGGAGCTGTTGACCATCGCGGCGATGTTCTACCAGTTCTTTCCAAGAGAGCGGCCAATATGAAATATGAAGAATTGATAAGGATTTCATCACCAAACGAGGAGGGAAAAACTCCAGGCTCACCATTTTTTACAGCTATTGGATACTTCTGGTTGAGAATGACAAACAAGATTCAATTCAAGAATATTATAGTCTCTGGAAAAGAAAACATCCCCCCAGACAGGGGAACCCTTTGTACAGCTTGGCACACCAATGGCGTGATTGACCCAATCGCAATCATGCTTTCCCATCCAAAAAGATTCGTCATCGGAGCGCGGCATGACCTTGTTCTACGCCCCGTTCTAGGTTGGTGGTCAAGAAAGTTTGCAGTACAGCCCGTTATTCGTAAAGCAGAACTCATCAGAGGCGGATGCTCTGAAGAGGAAGCCACATACCTGAATGGCAGGAGCCTACGAGCCTTGGCAGATGGGATTTCAGCAGGTTTTGGCAGCGCTCTTTTTCCTGAAGGTACTTCTCATAGTGAATCGCATTTGCTACGATTGCGAACTGGACCGATGAGAACTGTGATTGCTGCAGCAGGAATCAGCGAGGTTAAAGGCAGGCCACGCCCTGTTCTATTGCCTGTGGGACTGCACTATCGTGTGAGACATCTTTGGCGAACAGATTGTTGGATTGAATATGGTGAGCCGCTTGAGATTCCAGATTCTGCTGTCGATGAAGATCTCGTATCCGCTCTCAAGGCAGGAGATTGGAGAGAGCCTAGGGCCGAAGCGGTTGTATCGCTACGAGATTCACTGAATGAGAGATTGGCTCCAATGACTCCAGGGGCGCCTGACTGGAATACTCACCGCGCCTGGCACATCCTCGGGCATCTTCGTTCACGAGCAGAAGGCCCCCCTCCTGCTGATTGGAAGGAAGAAGTGTTGGCGGCGAGGAAGGAAAGGGACAAATTATCCACCGTTCGCGATGATGAGATGGTTGCAAAAGCAGACAAGATAGCTAGAATCCTTGATGACAATGGCTTGGATGGCAGAGATCTCACTCGAGATGGTGACTTACGAAAAGCGTCGCTTGTGAAAGGATTATACCGAGCAATATTACTGATCCCAACAATATTCTTACTGCCGATATTCGTATATTCCTGTGGAATTCAAGCCACCCTTGGCTATAAGTTCGGTAATGTCACTGATGAAGGGCTAGATGCGAGAACAACATTCCAATTTCTGTTAGCCATGTTCGGCTCTTTCTTGTTCTTCTCACCACTCGCATTTATTCTGATATTGCTAAGTCATTTTTTCCTCCCAGTGCCTTGGTCTGAACTGTCAGGTATGGAGCTGGTTGTCGATTGGGTGATACTTCAGGTGGCTTTGGAATTCATGGCCATTCTATTCATGTTTTGGCTTTCAGCAAAATTCATAGTGTCAGGTTGTGACACCTTCTTCGCTGCTGAAAAGGCTCGCAGTAGATCAATATTGAGAAAATCTCCTGCAGGTATAGAACTGAAGGAATCGACCAAGGAGATAATTTCAAGATTCTCTTCTTAGGCATAATTTCTATTCGTCGGATTCATGTAGCCCGCCCCTTTCGCGTAAGTATGACTTCTGAAGACCTTGTTCAAAACATCCAGTCTTGGTTGGAGGACGAGGGACTTGCGCCAAAAGTGCAAGAGGATGAACGAACTGAGGGTCATTGGTTGCTACGTTATCCTCCTGGGCCGCATGGGCATATGTTCGCAGTGGTCAAGCCAAAAGGCAGGGATCTGGTAGCAGTCTCAAGTTTCACCCGCGTTGATCTTGGCCAACAACAAGAGATGACGCTCCATATCAAGGAAGATATTGAATCCTGGATGGAATGGTTGCATGATAT
>CALCOQ010000214.1 GCA_937897005.1 uncultured euryarchaeote | reverse complement strand
TCGATGAACGAACCGCTAACGGCCAATTCACGATATTGAGGATTCTGCGCAGGGTCTCCTCTTCCTCTCCCATAAACTCACCTTTCAGGAATGCAGCCTGTACCTCTTCATCCTCAAATTCATCCGTAGCATATTTTTCCAATGAGTTCCTGGAAATGAATTCCTCAAATACATCGGTTGCAATGACCAGACTCTTGGGTACGACTATCTGCACATCTGGAAACAATTCATTGATTCCAAGGTCGGGCATCTTCGTGTAAAAGAAGGCCAGCCCTCTTCCCTTTCCGCCAAGTGTTCCACTTCCCAGTCTCTGGAAACCCCCCACCTTCTCCAATCCCTTTTCGTAATTCCTGACCTGTCGGGCTCTACGATTGTTGAGGAATTCCCCAATTTCGTGAATGAGAAAATCTCGTACACCTTCCAATTCACTGAAGTCATCAAGTTTCATCGGCCGGACCTTGGCGGCCAGGTCGAATTCAGTTCTTGTTCTCATCCAATGGGAGAAGTGATTGCGTTCTGCATGTCTGCGAACCGATTGGACTGGAACTACCTGTAGCGCATTACGTAGTTCGCTGAGATCTGCTGCTCTGGCCAATTCTTCACCATCCTCATCACGGAAAATGAAGTCACCGAAACTCATCTCATGTTTCATGAAAGCCTCGATTCCTCGATGTAGCGCAGGGTCTTCTTTGTGCAAGAATGTGGTGCCCAGTTCTTCAGCAGCCTGCTTGAGTTCGAGGTTCTTGGATTGGAACAATATTGGCATATGTGGATGCCGAGTGCGCACCTCCTTGACCAGATCAATCCCCGCATTGTCAATATCGCCGTCAGCATTTGGAAAACGACCATCCGTGATCACTCCGATGATGTTATCCTCGTAACGCTCGATATGCAACATCGCTTCTTCATAATCTGTTGCTAGAAGGACCTTGGCACGAGCTCTGAGTCTCAGTACCTTCTCTTGCAGATTCGCTCCTTTGAACATCAACCTGCTTGTCTGCTCAACCAACATTCTATAGAGAATTGGTAGGTATCCTGAATAGAATCTTCTGCTGTCTTCGACCAATAGGATGACTTGTACATCTCCATTCTTCACATCGTTGTAGGCATTGTTGGTATCTTCCATCAGTTTGCAGATGGCTAGAATGATTCTGCTGTCACCATGCCATACGAATGTCCTCTCGATTCCTGCACCTTGTCTGAGTGTGGCCAGTTCTCTGGTGTTGTAGGCCAACAGCACCACTTTGATCCCAGGAAGAAGATCCGCTGCTCTTTGGGCGAAATCATGCACTTTCATCGAGCCGATTCGGGCCATCGTTATTATCAGGTCAAATTTCCAGATTCGCATCAATG
>CALCOQ010000213.1 GCA_937897005.1 uncultured euryarchaeote | reverse complement strand
TTCAGCAGCTTTGCAAAACTGAAACATGGTAATGCGATATCACCTTGGTCCGGCTCCCTTGCGGTTACCAACATCTGCATCCACGTTTGCGAATCCAGCCCCTGTTCAGCCATCATCCCCTCTAGATGAGATTTGATGACTCGTTTCAACTCCTGCATCATGACCCCTAACCTATGCTATACCTCAACATTGCAGCCAATCCTCCGAATCCCTGGAAGAGTTGCTGCCCCTCCTCTGTATCGGTGGAGACGAAAGAGACTCCAGCTGAGGAGCGAATCGCCAACTCTGTCAATTCATCGATGAGATCCCTCTCCGCAACTTCTGAGACCTTTAAGTCTGAACTGCACTTGGTGCAAGAAGGCAAAGCCTCCATTCTGCCAAGAGAGACTGTCCAATCAATCTTGCAAACACTGCAATGCAAGTCAACCATCCTCTTGCGCAAGGATTCTGAAATGAGCAGGTTGGAGACCGCCCCTTGTTCCAATGCCTTGCGAACCATGAGTTCCCCATATGTTGCCTTGGGATAGGTCTGCATGACCTCCTTGAGAAATGAATTCATCAATTGCCGCTCGGTATCGAGTTCTATCTCACCCATCAAGGAACCGGCATTATCAACCAATTCCCTGACTCCACTCTCATTGGAATAGCCAACATCAAAATGGGTTGGTGCTATCTTCTTAAGTATCTCATGATGGAAAAATTCATTCTTGACGACGAAGTCCTTGGTCGCCCCAGGACCGCCGATGATGATCGCCTGGATATCTTGGATATTCGGCAACCAATAATCGCTGGCATGTTCAGTGGCTCGCTTGAAGAACTTATGAGCAGCTTCTTCAATCAGCCTCTCGAAACGCTGTGCTGATTGCCCACCTTGTCGATGCTTTCCCATGATGTTCGAGACCAGATGCTCCTGGATATGGACCCTCTTTCCAGTGGCTATTCCATAAGCTGCTTCAGAACGATCGATGACGAACAGGCCGTATGAATTCCTGTCGATCAGCATCTCCTCCAACTGACTCAGTTCAAACACGGAAGCGCATCGATAACGGAATGATTGCAGAGGTTCTGGGGGGTCATTGATTACCACATTCACCATCCTGGTCTTGTTGTTGCCAACGATGACTGCACCTACGAACAGTGCTATTCCTCGTTCTCCGGCATTCTTGAATCGGTTAAGACTGGAAATCGCCGATTCGATGGCTCCCTGAACATTCTTTCTAGTGGATTTCGATTTGATGTTGGCTGCTTGACCGTGCTCATTCTGTAACAACGAACGTGCATCATGGACCTGACGGTCAGGAGGGATGATGACGGTCACCAGCTCCGTCCCATAGCCCTTCATCTCCTGCAGGTCCTCAAGGGCCATCTTCAAACGCAGGCGACGAGCCTGCTGTTCAGTATCTTCAGCCATACAGACCCTCCATACAATCGCCAACACTGCGGTTTATCAGCCTGCCGCGTTCCACACCTTCGGTGTGGCCGACAGCATCAAGGCGAGGCTTTGATTGGACATATCGTGGCACAGGTACACGTAATCGCTCTGGGTGGAAGCCTATTGCGCCCGGAAGAAGAAGAAAGCCGCGAAATGTGGTTCGAGCAACTCAAACAAATGCTGATTCATCTTGAGGGGCTGGGGTGCAGAGTCGGAATCGTGGTCGGGGGAGGAGCACCCGCACGGGAAGGCATCGATATCGCAAGGAACCATGTCTCCGATGAAAGAAGACTTGACGAAATCGGAATCGCTGCAACCCGTATCAACGCCACGATAATCCAACAGGTGCTCTCTCAGATCGGCATCGATGTTGCGCCTGAGATTCCTCACAGCACGGAAAAGGGTGCGGAATTATTGCAGGAACACGCGGTTGTATGCATGGGGGGAACCTTGCCCGGTCATACCACCGATGCGGTTGCTGTAGGATTGGCGGCAGAAGCAGGCGCAAGTGGATGCATCATCGCCACCAATGTTTCCTATGTGTATGATTCCGACCCTCGTGAAAACCCTGATGCCATTCACTTCGAATCACTGACAATGAGTGAACTTGGAGATATCTGTGGAGTTGGCGAACCACTTGCTGCGGGTGCATCCGCTGTGGTCGACCCTGTGGCTGTGCAAAGAGCGATGGATGATTCTCTTGGTTTGGCGATAGTCGATGGTCGCGACATCGAAAGATTGGAAAATGCCATTCTTGGCCAGCGCTTCAAAGGCACACTGGTAACCCCCTGAGGCGATGGAATGGTAAGTAAGGAAAAACTCAAGAAACAGGTCGAGAAGACTGCAAACGCTCTCAAAGGTGCTGGCAAAAAAATAAGTTCGAACAAGAAAATGAATTCTGGAAAGGAACGAAACAAAGATTCTGGAAAAGGACGAAACACAGTACAACCACACCGACATTGTAGAATGTGTCATATTCCGATCGACATCAAGAGAGAGCCTCCGATCTGTGTAGAACAGAAATGTGAAGATGATTGGAAAAAGAACAAGAAGAATGAGAAGATGGTGCGAATCGCATTCTTCATCTTCGCAGCTGTATTCCTGGGACCCTTGATTTTCAAAGGGATCTTAGCATTCTAGGTGAGTTCATGCGCGTAGTTCCATCCCTCATCGGTTTGATCCTCCTCAGTGTTGCGATATTTGGCGCCATAGGGTTGTCCGGTGGCGGCAGTGCCGAGGCGAATGTCCCTGCCTGCATACCTCCCGCTGCATGTGATGCTGGAGTCAGTCACGAAACATTAGACATCCCTAGTCTCGCAGGATTGCTCGATGTTTCCACTTCAGTGCAATGGAGTGAAGGCTCAGCATGGATCGGTGTCATCAAGGATGAGTTACCATCATCTTGTGTGTCATTGCCAAGCCATGTCAATTGTGATGAGGCCGAACTTGTTTTCGTCGCTGGTGGGCCGGGCTCCGGAGGCTCATTTTCATGGAATGCTGAACCAGGTAGTTATCGCTTTGCCAGCGGTTCCAGCGCCATTCAATCAAGCCTGAGAGGCAACACCATCGATTATACCTGGGATGCCACTCTGGGGTCAGGAATAATGTATTCACTATTCGCCATCGGTGGAACATTGATGGCCTGGGGATTGAAACCAAGTTCACAATGAAGAATCTTCCAGATCCTTTCGGTGCCATCCTTCAGGTAGACTCATGGGGTCTCCTTTCTGAACTGTCATGATGTGCTCCATCATCAACTCACGCAGACCCTCAATTCCGAATCCATCTATGACACTGAAGACCGGATGTCCTTCTTCAGAACGTGACAATGGAATTTCCCCCCAGGACTCTGGCAGAGGGTCTAGAAGGTCTCCTTTGGAAATACAGACCAACAACTCATTCTCTCCCAGCAGTTCTTTGACATCGTCCAATAATCGCATCTGGTCTTCAACACCACTGCCGCCCGACTCACTCAGGTCGAGCAGGAACAGGACCAGACTACCAAGATGCTCGAGCGCGGCAATCGCCTGCATCTCGATGTCGTTCCTCTTTTCCATGGGCCGATCCAGCAAACCGGGAGTATCAACCAATTGGATACTCAGTCGGTTGGCATCAAAATGTCCAACGTGTAATCTCTTGGTGGTGAAGGGATATGAATTCACTTCAGGCTCGCCGCTGGAGAGTGCTCGAATCAACGCAGATTTACCAACATTAGGGGAACCAGCGATAACGACACATGGGTCTGTTTGGTCAATAGATGGTAGTCTTTTGAGAACTTCTCTAGCCTCGTTCAACCATTTCAGAGACCCACCTACCTGATCGATGATGCTCGAGATTCGTCCATATGCCTCACGCCTGCACTCGTGCATGTACTCGATATTGGCGGTGCGCGTCACCTTCTTGGCATTCTGAGAAGAAACCGTCCTTATCTGGCCTGCAGCCCATTGTAGAGATGCAAGATTCTTTCGGTACATGTCGCAGCCTACCGCTGCCTCTATCATCGATTGGTCGAACAATGGCATCTGATCCAGTGAAGGCCATTGATGCACCATGTCCATCAAGGCATCATACAGCGTGTCTCCGGAGGTCTGAATCATCCTCTTCATCTGCTTACGGACCCGGAATGTCCTATCGGAATCATCGACCCTGTCGGCTGCTGCACGAGCCTTCGAGAATGCCTTGTCCAGCAATTCGTTCGCAAACAGAACAGTTGGGACGCCCTTCCATCGTATCCGCATACCTCTCCCATCCGCCGCGCGGGGCTACCCCTTTTCAAACGTCGACCTTTTACACCACCACCTGTTGAGACCGAACGAAGGCGATGATGATGGGTAGAAAACACACCAATGGACTGCCAACATGGGCAATGAACATGTGGGAAGAACTCGGTTCTCCAGAACTTGAAGGAATGGAAGCAGTGACCTGCGGAGAGCTGCTGGATAGAAGATATGGTCTGCGCAG
>CALCOQ010000212.1 GCA_937897005.1 uncultured euryarchaeote | reverse complement strand
CGGCACGATAGTGGTCAGGTGCAAGCCAGTCACGCCATGACCGGCCAACCATTCCATATCTAATTCATCAGCGAGTCCATCATCGAACTGGATGATGACCTCGAGCAAGGAATCTGTGGGCGTTTGCTTCAGAACATGCTTCAATGCAGGGTCCATCGGATCCTCCAACAATCGCAATTCCTGCTGGATAGAAGGATGTGCTGAAGGCTCTTCAATAGAAACTGGTTCCTCTATCATAGCACCGAGTGAGGAGCCCAAAAGGCATATCAGAACGAAGATGAGAGCAAACCAGTTCCTCATCCCCATGGATACTTCGTGCCATCCTGCTGCCTTGAACCCATCGCGCTCACGTACGCGGGGCCGTCGTTCCGACGGCCCTCATCATATCATTCCCATTCGATGGTCCCAGGTGGTTTGTGAGTGATATCGTAAACAACTCGATTGACCGAACCCTTCACCGTGTTGGTTATCCTTGTCGATATCTTCTCCAACACCGAATGTGGAATCTCAGAATACCGTGCACTCATCCCATCCAGACTTGCCACGGCACGGACGACAACAGTTTCACCATAGGCGCGGACATCTCCATGTACGCCAACGGATCTGACCGGAAGAATCGCCGCGAAATACTGCCACGGAATCTCTATCTCTCCGCGCTCGTGAGATGCCTCCAATTCTTCCTCAACTATGTGGCAGGCTTCTCTGACCACCTCAACACGATGAGGGCTCAACTCCCCCAAGCAGCGAACAGCCAATCCGGGACCTGGAAATGGCTGACGGTCAGCGACTGAGATAGCTAAATGCCGAGCCACGATCCTTACTTCATCCTTGTAGAGGTCGCGTAGAGGTTCAACCACTTCAAGAGTCATGTCCTCTGGCAGACCGCCAACGTTGTGATGACTCTTGATGGTGTCTCTGACTCCCCCTCCAGATTCGATCCAATCTGGAGCGATGGTGCCCTGAACCAGACACTTAGCACCTACTTTCTGTTGCTCTTCCTCAAAGATACGGATGAACATCTCACCGATGACCTTGCGCTTATGTTCTGGTTCTGTCACTCCTTCAAGCGCCTCGAAAAATCGATCTGCAGCCTTGACAACCGTCAGATTCAAGCCCATTTCAGCAAGCATCTCTTCAATTTCCTCGGTCTCATTCTTGCGCATGAATCCAGTATCCACATAGACACAATGCAGAAGCCCGCCGACAGCCTGATTTGCTAATAGTGCGGCTACTGATGAATCAACTCCACCAGAACAAGCGATTATCGCTGTCTCAGTGATCTTCTCTTTCAATGCCGACACGGCCTCATCAACAAACTCAGCGACATCGAACATCGTATCACCTCTGGATGTCACGGTCCATCTGTTTGACTCTCTCAACTGCGGCAGATTTCTCCTCGACCAGAGCAGCAGCAATATCTTCATCCGACAGAGCAAGAATCTGTAATGCCAACCAGGCCGCATTCTCTCCACGGTCCACACCTACTGTTGCTGCAGGGACCCCAGGAGGCAACTGAGCGATTGACAACAGACTGTCAAAAGGAACCTTGCCTCCACATGGAACGCCAATGACCGG
>CALCOQ010000211.1 GCA_937897005.1 uncultured euryarchaeote | reverse complement strand
TGTTTTCAGCTCTCATCTGCTGTACCCTCCTTCTTGCTTGGCATGGTGAACCTCTGGACATCCACCTTCTTGCCCTGCCTCTTCCATTGCGCCAACAGTTGATTCAGCAAAGTATCGTGGGTTGAATCAGGAATACCAAGTCTTCTGCGCTCTTCCCAAAGCAATAATTGCTCGGTTCTGGTCAGGATGCCATCCTTCAGATACAACTCCAAGGTCTTTCGATATGCATCTCTATCACTGATGGCGTAGACTATTGTATCCCCCGGAATCATATCCGCTTTGGCCTGGATCTGATTGCCCAAGGTGAGGGCATCATCGTATGTCAGATGGCGACTATCTACCTCGGCCTGAATGTTGCTTGCAATCTCTTGAAGTTTGTAATGAGTGGTGGATTTGTGAATCTGGCGGAGAATCTTTCGCATCCGCCGTGACATCCGAGCCTCCGCCATGACGTGGTTAGAATCCCGCGGGATTATGAACCCTTTTACGTCAAATGGCCAAAATAACCCTTTTTGCATCATGTCTAATGCATTATGCATAAGTAATCAGTTGATATTTTTGACAAGGCTTGACATACCCGAACTCATGCGCCCACCATGGCAACCGAGGAAACTACTCTGGAAGTGGGAATGCAGGCACCGAAGTTCACCGTCTTTGATTCTGCAGGAACAGAATATGACCTTGAAAGGATGAATTCAGATGATAAACACGTCATCCTCTATTTCTATCCAAAAGACAACACTCCTGGCTGCACGGTTCAGGCCTGTGACTTCAGGAATGACATGAGTCGTCTGAGCAACTCAGGATACTTTGTTCTCGGTGTTTCCAAGGACTCTGCCAAGAGTCATGACAAGTTCATTTCTGATCACGACCTAAACTTTCCAATATTGATGGATGAAGAACTGGAATTGCATCAGGCATTCGGAGTCTGGAGAGAGAAGATGAATTACGGCAGGACATACATGGGTACAGCTCGTTCAACCTTCGTCATCAATCCTGATGGTGAACTCATCTGGGTGGGTTATAATGTCAAGGCTAAAGGCCATGTCAGCAAACTTGCTCGGGAACTTGGACTTGAATGATAGGTGTATCCATGTCCGGTCCATCATCAGAACCACCGGTCCAAGGAAAGAGGATTGAACTGGGTGACGATTCAGTGGCTTGGTGGCCCTGCCATATTGGTAGCGAGAGCATGATTGGAAAGGAATGTTCCATCGGTGCACTGGTCCATATCGGCAGAGGAGTGACAATAGGAGATGGTTGTAGAATCCAGGGTGGTGCATACATCGCTGATAACAGCATCATAGGTGCGGGAGTATTCATCGGCCCAAATGCAACCATCCTCAACGATAGACATCCGCCTTCCGGAGATTCACGTCTTTGGAAACCAGTCTCCATCTCTGATGAAGTCGTCATCGGGGGCGGCTCTACTGTGGTTGCAGGCGTGGCCATTGGCAGAGGCGCCGTGATCGCCGCTGGAGCAACAGCGACCAGTGATGTTCCCGCTGATGAAGTGTGGGGAGGAGTTCCCGCAACCTACTTGATGAGTCGACAGGAATACGAGGCAAGGAGGACAGGAGATGGATGAAGAGAAGAACATCGTGGTCGATTTCCTCAAGAGGTGTGTGGAATACTCTGATGCATCGATCCTGCGCAAGAGAGAACGTGGTGACCTAGAAGAGATTCCTCGTTGGCAGGCTTATCGGGATTTCACGGCCTTCTCGATCACTGAGATTGAAAAAGGTGAACTGGATGAATGGTTCTTGGGCGGAATCATCGAACCCTCCCAAAAGGAAAGAGGAACTGTTGAGATGACAGAGTTGGAACCGGCTGCACTCAAGCACCAGCAAAGAGCGATGTTACTTGATGGATTGGTAGGTCCAAGACCTGTTTTTGTCGCCGCTACCTGCAGTGATGATGGCATCCACAACCTCTCTTTGCTTTCCACAGTCACAGTAGCCTCGAACAGTCCGGCTCTGCTCACATGTTCCTTGTCTCAGGATCTGAATGGCAGGCCACGAGATACTCTGCTCAACCTGCGACAGAACGGAAGCATCACACTGCATCTTCTACCTGCCACTCTGGAGGCGACTGTTGTGGCTGAAGCGGCTGCAAAACCACTACCAAAGGAAGACTCAGAATGGGAACTCATAGGCATCAAACCTCCACTGTTACCGGGAGCCATCGCCTCATTGAAATGTGAACTGGTGGATGAACATCCACTGCCTGGGGCTGTGGCGACGCTATGTGTCCTTGCGCTGAGGATGGTTCACGTTCCTGAGAACCTTGGCAAAGCCCTGCTGAACGGAGGCAGAACAGAGACTCTCTACCAGCATGGATGGTGCCATCTGCATCCCAGTGATGATGACTGGAGTCATCTCATCCATTGATTCGCATATCGATCGCTTGCCATGTCCTCAACAGGCCTTCCCGTAAGTCAGTCCATGGTCGCCAACCAAGTTGTTGTTCGGCTGCAGTGATATCTGGACAACGTCGTTCACTGTCTCCAGGATACCCCTTGTGGTGTTCAATTCCAACCTCCTTGCCGCTGATCTCCATGACCATCTCTGCTAATTCTGCAATGCTGGTTTCTTCAGGCCAGCCAATGTTCCATGCAGCACCGGATAATTTTGAGCCGTCTTTGAGCGAATTTTCAGTAAAGCCAGCCAACAGGAATGCCTCAGTCACGTCACCAACCCAGGTGAAGGATCTGGTTTGACTGCCATCACCATGAATCTTAATCGCCCTACCTGTTGCAGCAGCATCCATGAAGATCGAGATGACCTGCCCATATTCATTGCTCGGGCAACGTCCTCCATAGGCATTGAAAGGACGTACGATTCGACAATCCATGTCCTTGGCCCTGACAGCATGCTGGATCAGGACCTCGCCGATGTACTTGCTGGCACCGTAACTATGTCTCTGATGCTTAGCAGCATCCTCGAACAGCGAGTCCATCGAGACTCCCATAGGTTGCTCGTCGATCACACCTAGAGCCTCGGGGGATGAGGCGAACACCAGTCGGCAGGTATTCTCCGCGGCCAGAGCCACTGCAGCGATGGTGGTGTTGACATTGACATCGATGACCATATCTGCTCGCTCGTGAAACCAGCGTGTTCCGTTGACAGCTGCCAGATGGTAGATGACATCCACGCCATCGATCAACTCCACCGCCTTTCTCAACACCGCCAAGTCTGCACAATCTCCCTTGAGGAAATGGAAATCTGGACTACCCTTGCAATCATTGAGGTGTTTCTGCTTACCACGAAACAGGTCATCAACCGCAACCACAGCGTGACTTCTGGCCAACAATTCCTCAACCAGATGACTGCCAAGAAAACCAGCACCTCCGGTGACCACGACCCGCGCCATACCACCGCACCCCGCCTTGGTTCATCAAACCCTATCGAGTACACTCAAGGTCACGATTCCGTTCTCAAGTCTCATTTCGACTTCATCTCCATCATTCACCATCAAGCAAGGGTCATCATCGAAAGAATGTGCATATGGTATACTTAGCAACGAACAGGCCGGCATGGTCAAGGTGCAGACATCACGATTCACAACAGCCTTTGGTCCAACACCTGAATACTCCAGCCCCATCAGGACATAGGGTGCTACCGTTGACCCAGAACCCTTCGGAAAAATGACGATGCGTCCTTCCAATGCCTCTCCATCCAGAGGGTGTCCCGGCTCCTCGATGACTCCTGTTTCACGATTCACATAGCCTAGGAAGGTGAGTGCAACATCACTGACCAACGCCTTATCGCTGACCCTCCAGGATTCCTGACTGGAAAGTCCCCGTCCTTGAAGCGATAACTCACCCTGTTGTGGAGTCTTGAAACTACGGTGCAGTGGCTTTGAGGTTGTGCCATGTACTGCGACCTCGTCCTCGACCTCATCTTCTGCCAGTGAAGGATCGAAAGCATGAGCGACACATTCCTCCAGCCTCGCCACACTCGTTGGCATATTGTTCAAACCACTGGTCAGATAATGCTCCGCCTTCATGGAATTGGTCAACAGATGATTGTAGCGAGTACGGTTGTATGGAGTCACCTCGGGACAGGTGTCCTTCAGCACCAGAGCGCCTGCTTCCTCCAGCAGGTCCACAGAACCATCCGCTGCTGCCAATTCAAAGATCTCTGAACTGGTGAATACCCATAACCGATGATCGGCTATCCTTCGACCAATCTCCATCTGGCAGCGAACCGCTGCTGCTGTCGCTCTCACCTCTCCCAGACTGGCTTGCGGACATCCGATGACCACCAGGTCTACCCTTCCCTTCGGTGCCAATTGCGAATATCTGGCCGAAAGGTCACTCTCCGTGAAGACCAATTCCCCTTGCAGGTCCATGGCTTCGGGTTGTACACTCAATCCTCTGGCCCATAACATCGGGCAACCATGATTGGCAGCCGCTGCAGTCAACGCCTTGCGTTGCTCGAAAGTAGCATCGATGGCAAGCCCTTCAATATAGGGCATCGGTCCAAATGGCAGTTCCCATTCACTGGAGACCTGTGAGCCTATCCAATCTCCCAACACCGACCAATCCGATGCTTCAGGCAGTTCGCACTCGACTCTGACCATGATGTTCGGAATTCTGTTCTCAACCAGATGTAAACCCCAACGCGGCGCATACCCGGTCAATGCCGTGGCGAGAGCAGAGAGTCCGGATTCTCTGTTGGTGACCAATGAGGTCCAAGAATTGGAGAAGCATACGGCGTTGGATTCTGCCCACGAAGCAATACCTTCAGGATGAGAGATTCCGCGGTCATATGGTGTGCAGGATAGTGTCGCTTCAACTCCAAGCTGTTCGTAGGCCTGGATGATCTCAAACTGTTGTTCAAGGAAATCAGGATAATCCACCCCCATTTCCTCCATCTTCTCACGGTCGCATCCTGCTGAATTCAAGGTGGTCGGGATGGCAACTTCGCCATCCCCTGAGATATCTGCCAAGAAACGCCTCAATCCAAGCCCTCCTGTAAGAACTGATACTCCGCTGACATGGGAATTATCGACTTCAACGAAACCTTCTGCGGCTGCGGTATGGGCCAGATCAACCACTAGACTGGCCGCTTTGCGTCTGGTTTCGCCATGCTCACCAGAAAGCATGCTCAACAAAGCATCTGGAGTCTCCACGAGCCTTGAGAACAGGGGCCACATCATGAGTCCTTGCCTGAGATATTCTGTTCTCACCAGCAGTCTTGATATTGGTTGACGGCACTCAGATGTGTATGTCAAAGCAAGATATCTGCAATTGTTCACCTTCGGTTCCATTTCTCGATATGCAGACCAGAGAATGGTCGTGCCAAGCCTGTGGAATGGCACTCCCAACGCGCTCAAGGCCGGATCCGAACGCCCAAGGAGCACAGCAGGAGACTGCGGTGCCGCCTCCACCTCCAAGTGAAGAAGAAACTACAGCGGTTCCCCCACCTCCACCTGAGGAGGAAGGGAAATATGGCAAGAAGAAGAGTATCTCAGAATCTGCCAAGAGCAGCCGAGCCGTGGCGATGGCTACTGCTCCAAATCGTCGCATTGCGGTAGCCTTTGTTCTCCTCATCTGTGTCTCGATGTCTGGAACCGCCCTGCTGTGGAGTCTGAAGGAAGTGG
>CALCOQ010000210.1 GCA_937897005.1 uncultured euryarchaeote | reverse complement strand
CGAGTTCTCTGAACAGTCGACTTCGGCGATTTTCTCCCCAGGAGATTGGAAGCCAAGAAATGAATGCGGAGCGGTTGGCAGTACCGGTGACATGTGAACTGGCCTGCATGACAACCGATGAACCGCGGTCGACAACCTGCGTTCGATTCTTGTCAGGAGTTGATTTCTTGATTTCCTTCTTGGTGGTCTTCTTGGCCTTGGCCCAGTATGGCATCTCCACAGCCTTTGGATGGCGCTCGATATCGTTGATCCATCTGCGCAGTGGTTTGTTGAGGGTCTGGCTGTCGATGATGGTACAGACCCAGCCTGTGGTTCCATGTACCGAGCCAGGTAATCTGATGATACGTCTGGTATCTGCGGTGACGGTCTTGTCGACTGGAAATCCTGCCGCCAGCACTTCGCTGAGTAATTCCTTGCGCGCTGCCTTTACTTCTTCTTCACGTAAGCGAGGGTCTTCGATGGCGAATTTCTCTCTTTCAAGGTCTTTGAGAACCACGTGGAAGCCTTTGCTACCACTATAACTGATGTAGAGAAGTTCCATCCCATCAATTTTCTCAAGATATTCCACCAATCCAGCGGTTATTGCACGTGCCTTGTCCAGACGGCGATGGCAGAAAGGGGTCTGGTCGATATCGAAGACAACCAGATGGTCGAGCAGTATAGGTGCTGGTTTGTGTTTTTCACGAATTCGTGGCAGCCCGATTGGTTCCAGCCATTCTGCAGTGCCAAAATAGAGATCTGTCGGCGCTTTACCTCGAAATGATTTGACGAGTTGTTCGGGTCTGGATATTCGTCGGTCATTGCTCGTCCAGCGACCATTCAGTTGGCGCCATCGGAATTGATGTCTTGATGGACTGTTGAGCCAAGTCATGTCGAATTGATTTTCAGAATACCAATCGTTGAGTTCGTTTTGTGAGAGGAGTCCGCCAGAAATTTTCTGTGCCATCAGACAACATCCCGAAAATTCCTCATTCATCTTCAAGGGCCTTGAGCGCAGCATCCGCTTCATTCTCGAATCCAGTCGATTCACCTTTGCCGAAACGTTCCATGATGGCACTGCGAAGGTCGAGGTCGGGGAGGTTGATCTCCGGCATCAGATGCCACGGTGTCAATTTGGAGAGGGTACCCAGCAGCAACCAACTTCCGGGTAGCATGAAGACCCTTAATGGCGGGATGATGAGTCCCAGTTCACCGAGTTGTTCTGCAGTTGCTTTCATTTCTCCGGCAGAGACATTGCGAGCCAGTGCAATCTTCGCCAGTATGATGAATGCATCCTTGGTTTCTCCCGCTTCAATTCTGGTCCAGTCCCAAGCATCTGAGAGTTTCTCCCCCCAGGCCTTTGGGTCTTTCACTACATCCATGAATTCCTCGCGGTTCTCTGGTTTGACCATCTTGGCTCCTTTCCAGACTAATCCGGCAGCAACCACCGCCTTGGCAATCATTCCCTTCTTGTTGTCCTTGTCGGCGCCCATAGGGTCTGGTCAGCCGCATATGGTTTGATGATACCGCAGGAGCGTTCATCCGAGTAAAGCCTTGAGTTCGGACTCCAGAATCGGTAGAGCCTCTTCCCAGGTGGAGACGATTCCATAGTCAGCGTGTTTGAATATTGGTGCTTCAGCATCCTTGTTGATGGCAACGATGTATTTTGATGTCCTCATTCCAGCCAGATGTTGGATGGCACCGCTGATTCCAACAGCGATGTAGAGGCTGGGATTGACCGTCTTTCCAGTCTGGCCCACCTGCATGCTGTGGGGAATCTCATCCCAGGTGTCAACCGCTGCTCGACTGGCTCCAACCGCCGCTCCAAGAGTATCAGCGATACGTTCCAGAGTGACGAAATTAGCAGGGTCCTGCATTCCTCGCCCTCCTGAGATGATGATATCAGCCTCAGCAACATCGAGTCTTTCGCTGGCTTTGGCAATCATCTCTCGCACTGCGGTGGCGATATCTGCGGATTGATTCATGACAGATACTTCAGCACCACCTCCTCCACCTGCTGCGGCGAATGTGTTGGCACGAATACTGATGACAGCATCACCATTCAATGTGATGTTCTGCATCGCTTTTCCCGCGTAGATCGGTTGGGTCAAGGTCGTACCATCGATGGCCACGACATCCTGTGCCACTGAAATGGAGCGGCGTGCAGCGAGACGGCTGGCCAGATCCTTCCCGTTCTGACTGGCGGCACAGACAACTATTCCGGCAGGAGCACAGGCATCCACCGCTTTGGCCCATGATGAAGCATCATAGGCAGAGAAACAATCGCCGACACAGGCGATCACCCTACCAACTCCAGCAAGGTCTGCAGCAGCAGCGGCAGCTGAATCATCAGTCCCTGGAACGATGAGGGTAGGAGCGGCTCCAAGAGAGCTGGCAGCAGTGACAAGTTCGGCGGTCACCGGATGCAGCATACCTTGTTTCGTCTCGGCAATAACTATGGTTTCACTCATCTAATTCACCTCAGATCACATTGGCGTCGTTGCGTAGTGCGGTGACGACGGTGGGCACATTTGCAGCACCATCAAAAGTCTGTCCCGGTGCTTTCTGGGGAGGGGGAGTGTGCGAGACGATGTTGATTCCTGAAGCCGGGATATCTGCAGCGTGAATCTCAACCTGCGCTTTCTTCGCCATCATTATTCCTTTGACATTGGGCTTTCGTGGCTTGCAGAATCCTTTGTCGCATGAGATCACAGCTGGTAGTGAGACGCCAGTCCTCGCGTTTCCTGAAGCAGCAGGAATGATCACCTCGATGCCTGAATCTTCAAATCCAAGCCCAATGATATTGCTGGCACTTGCCCAACCCAGTCTTTCAGCGACTCCTGGGCCGGTTGAAGCAGCTCCAGTATCGGCTGCCGATTTTCCACAATACACGATTTCTGCAGAAGTCTCCCGAACCGCGCTGGCCAATGCAATTTGAGTTTGGTTGGAGTCGAGATCTGACCAAGAATCCCCCCATACACGAATGATGCGGTCAACGCCGATGGCTTTTGCATCTTTGAGAACCTTATCACATTCAGGTGCTCCCAGAGTAATGGCGGTGACATTCCCTCCTTTTGCTTCCTTATGCATCATCGCTGCTTCGAGAGCGTATTCATCGTATGGACTCATCACCCATTTGACACTTGAAAGGTCAACTCTATCTCCTGAGGCCCGTATCTGTGCGTTGGTATCTGGAACTCTTTTGATGAGGACAGCGATATCAGGCATTTTTCCACCTCCACTCCATAGGAGTGAATATGCCGCCGACCGGAACTCCATTGATGAACATTGTCAGCCAACAATGACCCTAGATGTCTCGGGTGAAGGCTTGGATTCCAGTGATCCAGCGTCCTAGAATGAGGTTGTGGATGTCGTGGGTCCCTTCGTAGGTTTTCACAGACTCCAGATTGGCCATATGCCGCATGATCGGATATTCATCGAGAATACCATTTGCACCGTGAATATCCCTCGCCATCCGTGCGATCTCAAGTGCCATGTCGACGTTATTCATCTTGGCGAGGCTTATCTGTTCGGCGTTCCAACTTCCATCGTCCTTCTTGCGACCTAGATGCAGGGCCAGCAATTGTCCTTTGGTGATTTCACGCAACATCCATGCCAATTTGTTCTGGACCAGTTGGTAAGAGGCGATGGGATGGTCGAATTGGATGCGCGATAGGGAATACTCCTTGGCTGAATGGAAGCAGGCCTGAGCAGAACCTATCGCTCCCCATGAAATTCCGTATCGGGCATTGTTCAAACAGGAGAAAGGACCTTTCAATCCTTTGACATCAGGAAAAATACGATTTTTTGGAATACGACAATCCTGCAGAACCAGTTCACTGGTCACGCTGGCCTTGAGTGAATGTTTCCCAGTCATCTCTGGAGCGCTGAATCCAACATCATCCTTCTCGACGATGAAACCACGTATCACTCCGTCCAACTTTGCCCAGACGATGGCTACATCAGCGATAGTGCCGTTGGTTATCCACATCTTTGCGCCATT
>CALCOQ010000209.1 GCA_937897005.1 uncultured euryarchaeote | reverse complement strand
CCCCTTGGTTCGCAGCCAACCACATTTCGAAGCAAGAGACCTGCACCCCACCCAGTGGGGACGCTTGTGTCCAAATGAGACTCCCGAAGGTCAGAATTGTGGTCTGGTGAAGAATGCAGCCCAGATGATTGATATTTCAGAGCAGGTCGATGAAGGTGAGATTAGAGCACGTCTTGATGAGATGGATGTTTTCCAACCAGAAGATTGGACCGATGGAGACAGGATACACGTCAATGGCGATATCTATGGAATCCACAAGCGCGGCAAGAACCTCGTCAAGCAATTCAAGAATGCTCGTCGAAGAGGTTCTATCAGGTCTGAGGTCAGCATCAGGCACGACATAACAAACAAGGACATCTTCATCAATACCGACAAGGGAAGGATTCTGCGCCCACTGTTGATTCTTCACGATGGAGCGCCACGATTGACTACTGAGGATTTGAAGAGTCTGGATTCTGGCGAGATGTTGTTCAAGGATCTACTGAACAAGGGTATTGTGGAGTGGATTGACGCTGAAGAGGAAGAGGATCTTCTGGTCGCTCCACGCCCATTCATTCTTCCAGCTATCGCTCCCAAGTCATGCAAGAGGATTGCTGGCCGCCCATTATCGTATGAGAATGTTGAATGGACGAACATGGGTGAAGAAGGAGTCGATTACGCCAAATTGAAGGCAACGGTCAAGATGCCTAATGGCGCCACAGTTGTCGAGACTTTCAGGGTCAAACTGATGTATGACAGCACCTATACTCACGTTGAGGTCGACCCTCAGTTGATAATGGGTGTTTGTGCAAGTCTGATCCCCTACCCCGAGCACAATTCAACACCTCGTGTCACCGGCGGTACAGCAATGGTCAAGCAGAGTCTTGGATTACCAAGTGCCAACTATCGATTGCGCCCTGATACCCGCTTGCATGTATTGCATTATCCGCAGCGTAGCATCGTTGGAACAGATGCCATGGAAGCGACAAAGTTCTTGCAGCGACCTGGTGGACAGAATTACGTTGTCGCTGTCATGTCACTACATGGTTACAACATGCAGGATGCAGTCATCATGAATCGTGCCAGTGTGGAGAGAGCGCTTGGTCGTTCAACTTTCATTCGTACATACAATGCAGAACGTCGCCGTTATCCAGGCGGTCAGATTGAAGAGATTGAGATTCCCGGTTCAGGTCTTGAAGAAGTCAAGGGATTGAAACCTGTTGAAGAGTATTCACATCTTGAGGATGATGGACTTCCAACGCCTGAGGTAGAACTTGGAAGTGGAAATGTCTTGGTAGGAAAGACAAGTCCTCCGCGTTTCTTGGAGGAGACAGGTGCAGGCGCATTCCTTCAGGCTCAGGAACGCCGTGAATCCTCAATGTTGGTACGCAATGGTGAATATGGTTGGGTTGACAATGTATATGTCACCGAATCTCTGGACAGCGGTCGCTTGTGCCGTATCACTATGAGAAGCCATAAGATTCCCGAGGTCGGAGACAAGTTCTCCTCCAGACACGGTCAGAAAGGAGTCATCGGCCGACTGGTGGATCCCGAGGATCTGCCATTCACCAGAGATGGTGTGGTCCCTGACCTGATCATCAACCCGCATGCGATTCCGAGCAGGATGACCGTTGCTCACGTTCTAGAGATGATCGGCGGAAAGGTCGGTTCCTTGGAAGGACGATACATCAACGGTACTGCATTCCGTGGTGAGAAAGAGGAGAGCCTTCGAGAGGGATTGGTACAACATGGTTATGCTCACACCGGACGAGAATCGATGTATAATGGAGAGACCGGAGAAGAATATCCAGCTGATATCTTCCTTGGTGTGATCTATTATCAGAAACTGCATCATATGGTCTCTGGTAAGATACATGCACGTTCACGTGGAAGAGTGCAGATACTTACTCGCCAACCGACTGAAGGACGTGCACGTCAAGGTGGACTGCGATTCGGTGAGATGGAGAGAGACTGT
>CALCOQ010000208.1 GCA_937897005.1 uncultured euryarchaeote | reverse complement strand
TGACTCTTCCACACCAATTTCGTGGCTGACATTCATCACCGGACATTCTCGGAAATCTCTGGTGTCATAGACGACGCGCCCGATCTGGTCAATGACGTGAATTTCTGCACGGCAGGTGGAGGAGAACAACATCTGCACCTCTTCTCCACCAGTGTTGCTGATGGAAGCGGACATGGAGATGAAATCACCGCTACCATAGGATATATCATCAAAAATGATTGAAGCTGAAAGATTCTCGAGACCTTCCACGCCCGTACTCTCATATCCGAATGAAACCACGACATCGAGATCATCTTGGGCAGGAAGCCCAATCTTCAACTGGTTTTCACCATCAACCAACATATCATCAACAGATATCCAGCCTACATCGATAATGGCATGTGGGCCCAATGATTCCTGACCTCCAGCACAATTGATATCGGATAGTCGGTCGATGGAATCAATAACTTGCAACCTCAAGAAACAGGCATCGTCCTGTGGCAGTTCAATCGTTTGTGAACCGATGTTGATGAATCTGATCAATGCCTCCAATGATTCCACTTCATCATGAACGGAATCACCACTGACAGTCTCGGCGATGATGACCTCCATCAGTAGTTCTTCTGGCATCTGCAATTCTTTCTGGACTGATAACGTGACGGTATTCGTCAGCCCGCTTGAAGGAGCGGTGACGACCAATTCAATTTCTCCACTCCTTGGTAATTCACTGATGGTATAGTTCATCACTCCAAGTTCAAGTGATTGCAATGAGTCAACCTCGGAACCCTGACTCTGTTCTCGGCAGCCATCTTCTTCAAAAGAATCGTACAACACCACATCATCAGCGACGATGCTGAAAGCAACAGGGCAGGTTGGGTTAGTGGATACTGCAGCAGCAGTTTCTCCAGAATTATGAATGGCTACGGAGAAGGAAATGGTATCTCCGACAACAAGATATCCCCTGTCAGGAATCTGTAGATCATTAACTTCCAGTTCTAGTTCTTCCTGTCCATCTGCCGCAGCGATGATTGGCAACAAGAACAGCATGATGAGGGCAAAGGCCAGTGGCCGCCGCCATGTCACATGCGCATCCATCACCCAATCCACCCCACCTGCTCCTCTTGAAGGGTTACGGTGCAGAATATTTGTGGCCCCATAGGGGCCAGAGCGGTTGATTGATGGTCAGAGGCGTCATGTCACCACTATGGCGGAGGTACTGTTGTCTGGTGAGGGAATGACCGTGATACAGGCTCAGTTGGGCGATTGGGACAATTTGAATCACCTGTTGGTATGTGAAAATACTGGCTCTGCATGCATAGTGGATCCCTATTCGGGAACATACTGGCTCAAGATATGTGAGACAAATGGATGGAATCTTGAATCGGCAGCGTTGACCCATAGCCATTGGGACCATTCGAAAGGGGTCGATTCATTGTATGGAATCGGTATCAAAGTCTGGGTTCATGACCATGAATCAAAGCGAGGGTGGACAGGCCCAGATAGCGACCGTTGGGAACATCCAGCATTGACCAGTACCGGATTCACTGTTGGTGAGTTGGAGTTTGATGTTCATTGCACCCCAGGTCATACGCCAGGTCATGTCACCCTCATCGGAAATGGGGTGGTGATAAGTGGGGATTGTCTCTTCCTTGGCAGGTGCGGTAGGACCGACCTTTTCGGAGGAGATGTTCATGCGATGCATGATAGTCTGAAGTATCTGAAATCCATACTCAAGGAGTTACCAGTGGATTGGCTCGTTCTCCCAGGTCACCAATATTCTTTGATAGATGGTAGTGCCCCCACACGATTAACGATAGGACAACTACTGGAACAGAATGAGGCTCTCAAGGCAGCGGGCGATGATGATGCCTTTCATGCTCTGGAATTTCTTGCTTTCGATGATAGTCTAGCAGTGAAAGCAAGACGTGAGAATGCCAGAGCCGAGAGGAAAGAACAGCTCTGAGAAGAAAGCCCGACAGCCGAGAACCAATTTCGACATTCAATCCATGGGATTCCAGAATCATCTCTCACTTCATTGAAGATGAGATATCTGCTGAACAGGAGAGCCAGAAATATTGAGTAACTGGAAAAAAGCCGCCCAAAACTAGCGTTCTGGGCGGCTGGTAATCGGGCGTAGCTATACCCGTATCGAACCTGTGATCTGAGAGACGATCATCCAACACTCATAGGTGCTCGATGCCGACTTTCTTCACATTGGCCTTCTTGACCTTGTCAGGTAGCCAAGCCGGGCCATTTGCCGGCTTGTCAACCATCTCGGTCCAGCCCGTGAAGACATGGACTCTCTTTGTGCCGCGCTCGCGCAGCCTGATGTCCGTAGCTCCTCGGGTTGCAGCCTTCAGCGCAGCGCCACGTGGTTGGCGACTGGCGAAGACCTGGCCTGTGTCCTTCCCGCCTTTCATCAAGACGAAATACTTCTTATCTGCCATAAGGTATCAACCTCCAAATCGCCGACCTCAGGGTTTAGGGGATAAACCTTCCGCCAACAAACCGTGTCACTGCGCCACATATGGCACCCAATGCTTCGATTCGACCCCTATTTCTGTGACACATGCGCAGTCTCACGAATCAGCTGAAACATCAGGATAATAGAATCATGAATAAAATAATAACAAAATATTCCCCACCATTGTGTACTTGTTACTATGTAGAAATGAATGATATCGAATTCACAACATGCCCCTTTGAAAGAGCATCAGAATTCTGCACCAGCCAGAGTTTTTGTGTCCGAAACTCCTTCCACCTGTCGAATCTCATCAACCACTGTACGGGCTATTGAGCCCATGTCATCTGCCACTATCTTGACCAGAATGTCATAGTCTCCGAACAGGATGGTGGCATCGACCACGTTATTGAGATTCTTGATTATTTGAAAAGCCTCAAATTCCATTCCGGGTTTGGCATTGATGAGAACGTATCCTGTGGCCATGCTGCTCATGTCACCGCAGTCGTTTCACCATGAATACCCTTTGGTGGTTTTCTGTTCAGATGATATCATCTAGAACCTCGGAGAAATCCTCTTGAATCTGTTGTTCTTCTTGTACCGATTCCCCTTGCATTTGTTCTTGCAGGATATTCTGATGTTGTTGAATCACATCTTCATCGTGTGTATGCTCTGAGCCTCTATTCTGGGACCATGGATCAAAAGCCTCTTCTTCGTTCCTGCGACGCATCATCAGTGACAGTACAACGATGATGATGATCATCATCACCCCACCAATTCCAAGAATAGTGTTTTGAGTACTGAGACCAGAGGAGACTTTTTCCTTTGAGGAATCATCATCGTCATCCACGCAATCAACACCAACGACACATTCTGGTGGTTGAATGGCTGCAATAAGATGGGAGAGGGCAGCCTCACCTCTATCTCCGTCGGCATCGATACAGTAGACAGATACTTGCCAAGGGGGTTGGTTGACGCTACTGTTGACCTTTGGAGTTGGATATTGGAATATCACTACCCCTTCCTGTTCATCCATCACTTGAACCTCTTTACTCATTGAGAAGACTTCACGTTGTTCTTTGTCGTTGATGATGAATGTACATTCTGTTCCTTGTATTCCGTCGAGGTCCTTGACGATGGTACTGACTTCAAGTCTGTCTCCAACAATGACTTCTTCGGGTGCTGTGATATTCATTGTAGGAATCGAGCGATCAACATCCAATGTCAATGCTCTTTGAACCATCAGTCCATCCATATCGGTGAAAGTGATGGTCAGAATGACTTCGCCTTCAATGAATGAAGAATCAGCCATCACTCTGAATCTTATCATATGGGTGGCACTCTCTATTTCATCAAGGCACACTCCTGGATTGTCGCCTTCCTCTAATTGGCTTGCCGGAACAGACCATCCACTCTGGGTCAGGACTGCATTTGAGTTTGCCATAGGCCGGTGACTCTGAACATAAAGAGTGGCAATCGATTGATGTCCGCGAATCAACTGTTCGTCAATTTCTCCTTCAATGTTGCAGATGGAGATGTGCAGACCCAGCGGTGCGGCTAACAAGACAGACCAGGATTCAGAGACCTCTACATGAGAACCATGGGCCCCATGTAATGATAATTCAACCTCCATCATCCCTTGTTCAAGAGATTCAACAGGGTATGGAAGTTCAATCAGAACGCCTGATTGGCCATCTTCTATCTCCACAGATGCGATTCTATCGATATGTCCTGGCCACATCACCACCAAATCACCATATGCACTGCTGTTCGGGTCGTCTGGATCATCGATCTCCACCCAGATTGCTTCTCCTACAGCTCCAGTAGCGAAATCGATACTCTGGTTATCGGAGTTTCGAAGTTCCATGACAGGTTGTGGTGCTTTGTTCCCGAGTGTAATGCTTCGAGTGATTGACGAACCATCAGCGCTGGTGAATCCAACCTCGATTGGCCCTAGATTCCCTCCTATTGGAATGCTCAAGGTAGACGAATAGCAGGTGAGTCCGGGAGTACTGGTCTGTATGATAGATACGGGGCTGAAGATTCCAAGTTCGCTACTCATGTTGGGAGACTGAGTCGTTGAGTCATGATCAGCATCGAGTACACAAACCTTCACTTCTGAATCTTCACCTCTTGCCAGTCCTGAACCGACCTGTGGTATGGATGTAATACCGCTCCAATCGTCATCATCAACTCCTTGGATATGTGGGCCATGCCAATTCGCAATTGCATCCACTACCTCTGAGATGTTGCTGAATCGTATTTCTGTTGAGTTGTATCCATGAGTGTCCCAAGCGACGACGATGAGTTCCAACCATCCAAGCGTTGAGTTCACTGGAATCGAGACTCCTGTCCACCAAGTCAGGTTGTCGCTGGTACCTGCAGAGGCCATTGTTTCCTGTGTCCAGATTCCATCATTGCCCTTTATCCTCCAACCAATCTCAGTGGCTGTAATGCCAACATCATCGGAAACAACCGCGCTACATGTGAAACTACTTCCTCGATAGATGATGTTGCTTTGACAGAAAGCATCGGTGACAGAAGGTGGTTCATTGACCAGAAGATTGAGAATCACCACATTGTTTTCAAGGAGTCGTTCGTTGAATCCACTGTCATTGACCCACCTGACCACGAATTCAGTGTAACCAGACCTTTGAGGTGTTATCTCAATCCCGACGATGACTCTACTTCCTGCTTGATCACCCGGTGTGAGGGATAGTTCAGCCATACCCACCAACGCATTACCTTGTCTTTCCCGTATCTCGATGGTTCCGTTACCCATGCTTGGAGCCAGATTCTCAATGAGCACCTCCAGTGTTGAGATTCGGCCCTTTGTAGGTGTTCCAATGGCTCTGACGTCACTGATGTTGGCGTCGTGTAGGATATCAGCGAAGGCAGCCATCTTCGGGTCACCAACCACCACACCCATCCAACTCATCTGCGGGTTTGCCATGTAGATTGATTCTGCCCATGTATAGCCACTGGCATAGGCGGTGGTCATGACGCTGGGATATGCAACAGCGGTCAGATATGGTTCGTAGACGTAGCCCTTGACCCCAGAAACCCCATCCTCCAGCAGGTCAGCAACCAAGGATTGTCCATATCCAGTTCCCCAGTTGAAAGAACGGCCTCCTGTTGAGACCGCGGTTTCAGCAATACTCCCGTCAACCCAACCCATATGAGGTCGAATTGCCCTCAGATTCATGGTATCGAAATAGATGCTGCCATTGTAAGTTCCATCTCCGATGAGCGCTTCCATTCGAATTGAGAAATTCACCACTTCGTGATGCGGTCGGAAACGCATGGTCCGCGAATTCCAGTCACTCGCGAATGAGTTCGTATTGCTGGTATTGGTCGTCATCAGAGTTCCATTCTCAGCATAAGAATCAACCACTATCCGGTAATCTCCATTGAACCATCCATCCTTCATTGCGTATCCATAGATGATCCACGCATGGCCTTTCAATTCATCATCAAATTCGAAATCCTGTTCAATGTGAGTGGTGGCATTGTTGGCCTGACTATAATCAGGGCAATCAACGGCAATCTGGCGATTCACTTCTAGGATTTCAGAACTGTTGAGAGTGGAATTCCAGAAACTCACTTCATCTATCTGCCCTTCATAGTACGTGTTTCCAGCCCGATTGACTCCAAATTTGTACAACTGGATGTTGTCAATGCTGTTATTGGGAAAGTTCGTGGTACGAACATGAACTCCATTCAGATATTGTTTCATGCTTCCATTCTCAAAGGTCATCGCTAGATTGGTCCATTCTCCAGCCACGACGACTCCGAAATCATAGGTACCACTGTTTCTTGTCTGCCAATCTCCGTTACTACCACCGCTGAACTGGAACTGGAATGAAGAATTGTCACCTGCGACATCATTGACTGCAATCGCGGAGGCATACTGATTCTGACTGTCATTATTTGTTTTCACCCACATGGAAATACTGAAGTTTCCACCCCAATCATCCACGTCCACCTTGGCGAATTCATCAACACCATCGAAATGGTAGGCTCCACCTGCAACTCCAGTTGCCCAGTTGCTTCCTGCTGCAGTTCCTTGGATGGTCAGATTCGCATAGGATTTTGAGTCACTGACTGTAGTGCCACTGTTCTCGTCAAAACCCCAGTGGTGGAGCAGGTCATTCTCCTTGATGGAATAATTGTCCCCTACGGCCCAGTATTGATTGGCGATGAGGCTCTTGCTCATGTTTGGCCCACTCCAGCTGAGATCGATGCTGGCCCAACCTCCGTGTTCGAACATCTCGGTCCTTACATGATACTGACCTGCATCATACCATGATGCGTTGGAAGATAACTCTGTATGGCCATGGATGCCTTTGTTGTCGATCACCTCTTGTCCGTCAATCCACAGTTTTGAGCCATCGTCGCTGCCAAGATGAAAACTCCAGTTACCGGATTCGGGAATCGTCAGATATCCAGTATGTCTGACAGAGAAGTAATCCTTGAAACGATTGTCCAGGCCAGTCCACGGACTAGGGTTGTCAGATTGATCGATAACGGATTCAATACGAATGAAGTCAGGTGTACGTGAACTCAGATCAGGCATCAGACTCGTGTTGAAAGTGATGCCAGCATTATCGAAATATTCTGCAAGCAACCCATTTGTTTCACTTGCTGAAGAAGCCGTGCAGATACCCCTGGTGAGAACTCCCTCTAACGCAGCATTTCCATTTCGTTTCACAGCAGTCTGCCGATTCCATTCAAAAGTCTCTCCATTGTTGGTCGGAGGGTCCATGCTGGACCAGTACTTTGATCCGGAATCCCAGGAAGAGTCTGAGGTATCGAATCCTGCATTGGGCAGGAAGTTTCCACCCCATGTATCATCGTTGGAGCCCCATGAAGCATATGCGATGATATTGCTGATATTGGTCAGGAAGGTACCATTCTGGTTGAAATTCACTGGCAGATCCATCGTTCCGTTCAGAGTTGAATTTGCAGCGTAGAGGTCGTCATTCCAGTACTTGTAACCTGAGCCGTTGCGATTGGTAGCGAGGTCGAGGACGAAATTTCCGCGACTACCTAGTGACGCATTCGCTTTCTCTATCAGGCCCAATGCGGTTTCCACTGTATATCCTGTCAGACGGGTAACGAGATAGAAGCCATGTTTCCCCTTCGAGAAAGATTCGTATCCATCACCAAAGAATGGGCCGTAGGAATGCTGAGTCCACCAGTCTTTGTCCACTTCTGCTTCAAGGTCACCTTCGATCAAAGCAATCTCATTGTCAAACGATACCTTGTTGTTTCCACCGTTGACCCGTAAGGGGATACCCTTCGTGGTCACAAGATAATTGATCTCGTTCTTACGGTGACTGCTTTCATTCACCCATTCTCTGAATGGCTCCACGAAGTATGTGTTGAATTGGTCGCGATTGATGGTCTCGCCAGTAGGTGTGCTTCCATTGTCGAATAGAAGGACATTATCCATGCTGATGTTGCGAGCGGTCACGAATGCCCAACCGATGGTTCTGCTGGCTTCGCTTTCATTGTTTATCAGAACCGCTACGTCGCTGTAATCCATGTACGAGGTCTGGGTGAATCCTCCAGAGACAGCGATATCATTGAAGGGAGTCTCATTCCAAACATCTCTTCCAGCACTGCTGAATCCAATGAATGGATCATATTCCTCTTCTGTAAATGGATCGACCAGTGGTTGGGTAGGAATGACTTGTGCCCAACTACATAGAAGTAGCATTGGAAGGGTGATGAAGATTCCAACAGCGTCGCGCACCCCATTCACCTGATTGTCACCGGAGAATCAATCCTCCATGATGGCTTCGCATTATGGATTGTTCAATTCCATCGCTTTCCCACCCTTTGCATAAGTGGTAGAGAGAGGTCATAGGCGATGAGGATAAGTAGCCCAAGCCTCCTTCCGCAGAACGATGGTTGAGTTGTATATGGCTAGAACCTGCCGATATGGCAAGTTAAGGGTGATTGGAGGCGATCTCCACATGCAGAATGCTGATGTTCTGATCACGCCAGCAAATAATCGTCTTTCCGGGAGGGAAGGGCTTGACGCTTTGGTCCATCTGGCTGCTGGGGATGACTTGCGTCAGAAGTGCAGAGATATCTCTGTAGTTCAGCGGACCAAGAATCTCCCTCCATGTCCTGTCACAACCTGTGTCACTACTGAACCATATGAATTGAAGGATCAAGTCAAGCATATCATTCACATGGTAGGGCCAGATTGTCGACGTCCAAATCAGGATGAAGCTCGCCGTGAATTGATCCGTGAAGCCTATGCTTCTCTTTTCGTGGAATTGAAAGGAATCAAGAAGGTCAAGACCATTGTTGCACCACCGATTTCGATGGGAGTTTTCGCTTACCCTCATAGAGAAGGTGCGCGAATGACTCTTGAGATTCTTCTTGATTGGCTTGAAAATGATGACAAGGCCAAGATTGATGAATACACAATCATCGTCAAGGAGAAGAATTTCATCAACAACATGAGGACGGTCTACCGAGAGACCGAAGACACTCTTCCAGGCCAAGACTCCACCAATGAGTAGTTTCACTTCGAAACTGAAGCCTGCGTTTCCTCTGCCTTTCATTCTGCGCCATCATTCTGCGTCTACAGTTTCGCTGTGAAGGTCGACAAGGTCCTCGAGCAGAGTAGGTCTGCGCAGTTCATCGTTTCTACAAAGTAATGACAGGAACATGTGTAGAGGCATTCCCTGTTCCCAATCAAGAAATGGTCTTCCAGAACGAGCCCGAGGCAAGGGCGGAATTTTTCTTTGGAGCATACGTAATCTACCCTTCAAAGAATTGGTCTCAACTCTGAAAATACGCCATGAATCTCCCCTGACTCCTTTGAGTCTATGTGCGTACAAGGGCATCAAGCCACAGCGTTCACCTTCGTTACGCATTGATTCGTGTTGCTCCCAAGTGCGGCCAGACAGGTACATCTTCCTCTGTTTGTTGGCTTTGACTTCAATTGGAAAACACAGGTCTCCGCGCAACGCCAGCAGATCGCCGCTACCCTCCATTCCACTCCCCGCTGCTCTTACAACCAGAAAGGGCCTGTTGATGACCTGCATGGCTTTGGCTGTTTGAAACGCATCACAAGAGCGCGTGACCGCTCTTACGCCATCTTCGCTACCTGCTAGAACGGCCCGTAGTTCCCGCTCGTATGAGCTTGCCATCAGGCTACATCGATTGGCAACAGAATATGAGGATGATGGGCGTATAATGTATTTTCAGCCGATATTGACGGTGAAGATTGAAATGCCATCAATGGAAGGATGTATTGTGGAACCTCTTTTTGTGAGGACCGCCGACTTCCGTTTGGCGTATCGTTTGTGCGAGGAATTACGTCGTCGTAAGATCAGGTTTGAACTATTTGCAGAAGGGCAGCG
>CALCOQ010000207.1 GCA_937897005.1 uncultured euryarchaeote | reverse complement strand
GCTGTTGCCGAGCTTTTCATGCACTTCGGGGTCTGGTTTTGGGGTGGCTATGTAATCGACAAAGGCGATGGGTTCAGCACCAACACAGATCAGGTCATTGACATTCATCGCCATGCAATCATGTCCAATCCCGCCCCATGCATTCAATTGATTGGCTATCTGCAACTTACTCCCGACTCCATCGGTGGCCAAGGCCAAGATATTGTCTCCAAATTCCACCAATCCTCCAAACCCTCCCGGTAAGGAGATAGGTGCTCCCGGCTGTCCAGGTTCACGTACTGAACCTGATAAAGCGGCAACCATAGAGGCTACTGCATCGCCTTCCAAGTCAATGTCAACACCCGAGGAGGCGTAATCAACTTCGTCGCTCATCATACACCCGAAACGAACTTAGGTTTTCAGATTGACCGTGATACATTCCCCAAAAAAGAGACATTTGTACAGACTGGGCAGGGGCCATCATCAAGTAGTATGTTGTTCGCGCTTGTGCCATGGCGCGAGGAACAGTCAAGTGGTTTAACAGAGTAAAAGGCTATGGATTCATAGAGAGAGAAGAAGGCGCGGACATTTTTGTCCACAAGTCAGCGGTAGAAGGTACCATCACAGATGGCGACACTGTCGAGTTTGAAGTAGAAGAGGGCGATAAGGGCCTCAATGCGGTCAATGTCACCAAGGTTGAGGAATAATATTCCCAGTCAGACAGTCTTTCATTCGGTCAGAGACCGATAAAGAAATGGTAGTGAAATATCCATTCGATAATCGATACTTGAGTGAGTATCGTCAAATTCTTCGTAGGTGAACTCGATTCCTAGTTCTTCCAGTCTTACAGCCAGTTGTCTTGTTCCGAAGTGGATGTTGTATTGGTCCTGCTGGCCACAATCGATGAAGAGACCCTTCAGCGAAGCAAGGTTTTTCTGTACATCCTTTCTTTCAAGCATGACCACAGGATCCCAATCCAACCATGCTTGCCAGCGTTCTGGAATCAATTCACAGGTTCTCGGGTCGACGGGTAATCGAATCCCTTTCGGAGCTTCAGGATCGGCATCATAAGTCGCCCCCATGGCGAGAATCATCAGAGTGTGAAAATCCTCTCCCTTCATCTTCTTGCAAGTTTCAAGATGAGATAGGAATCCCTCTAACCCATCGTGTTTCTCAAGAGCCATCAAGGCCTTGGGAAAATCTCCCGCGAACAAGCGGTCGAACCCCATGTCTCCTGAATGACAGGCGATAGCACCCCATTGCTCTGAATAGAGCATACCATGAACCATGGCGCCAAAACCCCCACTGGATTTTCCGAATATGGCTCTATTCCCTCTGCCCTTTTTCAGAGGCAATTCCGCTTCTAGCAATGGAATCATTTCGTATAGCAGGAAATCAGCCCAGTTTCCCATTGCTTGACTGTTGATGTATTGATTACCGCCAAGTGAAGTGAAACAATCGGGCAATGCCAGAGCGATTGGCCCCATCTTACCTTCTTTGATGAGGCGATCTATTCGTTGAGGTAATGATTCTTGGAAGGGTTTCCAATTTCTGTGCGCTTTTCCGCTTCCTGTGAATCCAACCAGATCCACGAATAACGGTAATCCCTCCACTTCATCCCAACCGGGTGAAAGATAGACGAGCACCTCTCTAGTGCTGGGGTCATCGAGGAGATTTCCTTGCAGGGCTTCTGAGTCGATAGTGAAGGTGCGGAATTCACCATCAACAGATGAAAAAGGGTGGCGGGGCATTGGGCTCACATGTCTCGAGTGGGCCGCTCCATTTCAAGGTCGCACCAATGGCTTGGCGCGATTTCGAGTCTATCCCTCAATTGTTCAATAATGGCGAAAATCCCTCCTTCGGAAGACATGAAAATCTCTAGAAGGCAAACGTTGCAGCATACGATTCTCCAGTGGAAGAAAGGGGGTATCAACGCGATGCTGATAAGCCCTCCGCGACCCGTTCCGACGTCTAGCCAAGAGGTAATTACATGATTCAGGAGTTTGATATGCCTGCCCGGTGGCGAAGTTTCCTGGAGGAATACAAGTCTGAAGATGTTCATGCGCTTGCCATGATGTGGCCCAAGTCCCAGAGCATCGAAGTTCCATTCCACCTTCTCGAAACATTTGATGACAAATTCGCAGTGGATATTCTTGCTCGCCCAGAGAAGCATCTTGATGCAGCTAACACTGCAGTTCGACTATTGCTTCAGGAATCCGGCAATGATCTGATGGCCTTTGTCAGAGTTGTAGGCCTGCCCAGCGACCATTCTCCAAAGATTCGTGAATTGCGTAGTGACCACATTGGCCGCTTGATTGGCTTGGATAGTATCGTGACCAAGATCTCAGGTGTCAGGCCAAGGATACATGAAGCGGTTTTCCGCTGCGGTACGTGTGGTGAGAAACAATACATCCCTCAACCAAATGAACAGCAATTGATTGAGCCGATTGAATGTTCTCGAACAAAAGGTGGTTGCGGAGATAGAAAGAAAGATACGCGTTTCTTCCTCGAAGAAAAGAAATCCAAGATGATCAACAATCAGTTCATTGAGATTCAGGAACCTCCAGAAAAATTGCGTGGTGGAATCCAACCCCAACGCCTGCTCGCCGTTGCTGAACACGATGTTGCAGGCGTCATCAATCCAGGCGATCGGGTTAAGGTCAACGGAGAATTATTCGTCAGAAGTCAACGCAAGGCAGGCAGAGACACGCCCATCTTTGACATCTTCCTCCGAGTGGTTTCACTTGAACGACAGAACATCCCTCTTGAAGAGGTCAATATCGACCCAGATGATGAGAAGAAGATACGTGAATTATCCAAGCGTGATGATATCTATGACATCCTGTGTAGAAGCATCGCACCTTCGATATTCGGACTCCCGAGTGTGAAAGAGAGTCTGATGTTGCAGTTATTCGGTGGAGTTGCAAGGAAAAATGCCGACGGTAAGCGTAACCGAGGTGATATCCACATTCTATTGATGGGAGACCCCGGAGTAGCAAAATCAGAATTACTCAATTACATGTCAATCCTCTCCCCTCGAGGCCGTTTCACCAGCGGGCTGTCAGCATCAGCAGCGGGATTGACCGCGGCAGCAGTCCAGGATTCTACTGCAGATGGACGTTGGACACTGGAGGCTGGTGCCTTGGCCTTGGCGGATCAAGGACTTGCTGCGATCGATGAGTTTGACAAGATGAGTGAGAATGATCGCAGCTCAATGCACGAAGCGATGGAACAACAGAGGATATCAGTCTCTAAGGCCGGAATCAATGCTACTCTTTCCACCAGATGTGCGGTATTGGCAGCAGCCAATCCAAAATCAGGTAGATTCGATTCTCTTAGCGATACGCCATTCACATCTCAAGTCAATCTTAATCCCCCTCTCCTCTCACGTTTCGATGTCATCTGGTTGATCACCGATACTGCGGTTGAAGAATTGGATCGCAGGATAGCCACTCATATCATCGCTAATCGTCTTGCGGGAATCAGTGAGCAGCGTATCGAAGAAGGATTGGATGCTGATCCAACCGGTTCAACTGAAGAAGGTGGGCTTGCCAAGATGCATGATGGTTCAGAAGCACTTGGGCATGAACTATTCAGGAAATATGTTGCATATGCCAAGCGAAACATCAACCCCGTCATGGAGGAGGCAGCCCGCCAACAAGTCACTGATTACTATGTCTCAACAAGGTTGAAGGGTGGCGAATCAAGAGATAGTGTCTCGATAACTGCTCGTGCCTTGGAAGCCCTTATCAGGTTGGCTGAGGCCAGTGCCAGAGTCAGATTATCAGAAGTTGCCACTATCGAGGATGCCAAGAGAGCAATCAGATTGACCACTAATTGGAGACATGGCCTGATGGGTGACACCTTTGATGAAACCACTATGCAATCAGGAGTAAAGACCAGTAAGAGAAACAAGACTTTGGAAGTTCTTGGATTCATCACTGAAGAATATCGCCGGACAAATAATGCTGTCGAGTTACAAGCAGTTTTAAATTTCTGTGAAACAAATGATTTCCCTACTCATGATCTTGAAGACTTACTGGAAGACTTGGTCAATAAGGGAACATTATTCCAACCCCATGGATACGGAACCTATCAACCATCAAATGCTTGAACCATCCGTCGTCCATATCAAGGCGTAGAGGCTGCGACGGTGTGGTGATGATGCGGTATGAGCGGTGAACCGAACGGCGATATCGCTGACGCGGATTCGTTGGACCCTGAATCTCTTGGCTTCATGTGCGGTCTTGAGATACATCAGCAATTAGCAACCGGTAAACTCCACTCGCGCCAGATAGGGGAGTTGTACGACGTCACCATTGAAACAATACCAGAGAGATGGCCGCGTTTCGCACGCCGTCTAAGGGCCGCTTCTGGTGAAAGTGGAATAGTGGATGTTGCTGCCAGATTCGAACAGCGACGAAGACGCGGCTTCGTTTATGTCCAATCACCCAATGCTGGACTTGTGGAATTGGACGAGGCTCCTCCGTTGAAGCATGATGCCGATGCTGTCGATATCTCATTGATATCGGCGGCGATGTTGAAAATGAAACCTCTTCCTCTTTTACAGGCAATGCGGAAAACTGTGGTTGATGGCTCTAACACTTCTGGCTTCCAGAGAACCACACTCATCGCTACTGATGGGATTCTGGAGCTCGAAGGAGGGGACGTGGGAATAGATGTCCTTTGTTTAGAAGAAGACAGTGCGCGCAAACTCGAAACTCGATCCACAGATTCAGGAGAGGTTGTCATGTGGAATCTGGATCGTCTAGGAGTTCCATTGATCGAAGTGGCAACTGCTCCAGATGTAGTGAGCCCACAACACGCCAAGGATACGGCAAGAGCCCTAGGAACGTTGTTGAGGGATACTCGACGGGTGAGGCGAGGGCTTGGCTCAATTCGCCAAGACCTCAATGTATCGATAGCCGCAGGCGACCGTGTAGAGATCAAGGGTTGTCAGGATATTGATTGGATTCCGCGCATCATAGCATTGGAAATGGCCAGACAACTTCATTTCTATCGCCTAGCGAATCAATTACGCACAGAAATGGAACTCCCTCCGCTTCCAGCAGACCGTCGAGATACACAAGATGAGATTGAAATGGCTGTACGAGAAGTGGTTGAGCAGGGATTGCCTCTAGTCATCGAGGATGTTTCAGAGATTTTTTACGAGAGCGGCTCAGAAATGATCTCAGAATCATTGGATTCAGGCTCTAGAATGTTGGCCCTACCATTACCGAATCTTGCTGGTTGTCTTGGTAGAAAGGTTGCTGATGCACAGGGGGCACAGTTGCCGAGACTTGGAAGAGAACTTGCAGGTGCGGCCAAACTCGCGGGAATGAAAGGAATCTTCCATTCAGATGAGTTACCGGCATATGGGATAGTTGAATCTGAAGTTGCAGCCGTCAGGGCCCATCTTTCTCTTTCAAGTAATGATGCTTTTGTGCTTTGTATCGCACCAGATTGGCAGGCCGAACTTGCTCTTGAATCGGTTCTTCATCGAGCTAGATTGGCATGGCATAGAATTCCTCAGGAAGTTCGTAATGTCGTCATCAAGAAAGGAGCACCTGAGGATGGAACAACAGCGCCAATGCGCCCTCTTCCAGGTGGTGCGAGGATGTATCCAGAGACTGATGTCCCACCATTGGTATTATCTACAGAAAGATGGAATTCATTGGCATCAAATCTTCCATTGACCAGCGAGGAGAGATTGGGACGATTGAATGATACGGCGATCAGCAGTGATCAAGCAAAACAGATTCTTGCTAAAGAATTGGATGATGAGTTTCTTGCTGTAACAAGTGGAAAGAGTGGTTTCCCTCCAGTGCAAGCCAAGGCATACGCATCTCTTCTTCTCGCTGGTATGGAACAGACTCCTCCAGGTCTTGTTGCAGCGATGGTGTATCTGAGGGAGCAGAATCTGTTAGCGAGGGAGGCCGAACTTGCCTTGGCTCAGGATTTGATGCAGGGTGGTGCATGGAGAGAGGGCATGATAGAATCAGAATGCACGGCATTTCTTGATATTGCAATCCAGCGTGCTGTTGAACTTGGATTGGAACCTGCTGATGCAGGAGCTTTGAGGGGCTTGATTGAATCCTTGGTTGAAGAGCGCCTCGATTTTGTCAAACAACGCGGCATGGGAGCGATTGGGCCATTGATGGGAATAGTCATGGGGCAGGCACAGGGTGTGGATGGAAAGGAAGTAAGTGCGATCTTGCGAGAAATCATCCAGCAACACATCTGAGGAGTTTCGATGCGAAAAAGAATCAGCGCATTCGTCATCTTCATTCTATTGTCAATATCATTGTCTTCGACATCAGCAGAATTGAATGAACGAATCAGCATCAATCTGGATCGAGGTATGATTTCCACAGCACCGGTTACAAATGGTGAGATTGTCATCATCAAATCAATAGGGCATTTGACAGCACTGGATATCAATGATGGTTCGGAAAAGTGGATGGTGGAGCATCCAACACCGCATTTCTTTGAGATATCCCCCCCTCTCTTTCATTCCACCATTGAAAATGACCTGCTGTTGGTTGGTTGGACCGATGGCATGGTCTGTGCATATGATGCAACAACGGGCGAGGAGGTCTGGAATCGCAGTACTGAGATGAAGGGATATGGAATAACCGGTGCATTGTTGATGGTTGAAGACGAAGTCATCGTACCCTATGATCATGGTCTGATGGCCTTGGATGTACTGACGGGTTCATTATCATGGGATGTTGTTGTCGAAGAGCAACTGTTCTATCGCAGCAGCCCGGCAGTTTTCGGAAACACCTATCTCATGGGTTCTGAAACAGGAGTATTGTGGGAGATTTCACCAAACTCCGCCCCCTCCCAGTTCTATTCACCATCTGCAGACATTGAATCCCCAATGATAAGAGGGCCAGTCATGGTTCTCGATGATAGAATATTGATTCCGGTTCAAGGTAGTAGCAATGGAAGTTTGATAGAGACTGATGGTATTTCTACGATTGTTCATCCTGCATTGGGTACGATAGCAATACTTGCGTATAGAGATGGAGGGGTTGTGGTTGCAACTTCTCAATACACAACGGTCTATGATTGCGAAACATGGTGTGTGGCATTACAGACACTGACAGATGAATCAGTCACGGGAGAAGTGGGTTTCGAAAATGGGGTCATCACCCTTCCAATCAATGATGCTGAAGGAAGATGGTTGAGATTCAGCCAAGATTGCAATCTAGGAAATTGCACCTGGGTCAAGATCACCCCGTTGTTGCACAGCCAACCTCAATACTTGACGGCCGGAGCAGGATATTTCAATAATGCAATCTTCATTGCTAACGATGCAGGATGGGTCGATATTATTACAAACGGGGCACTAAGCAGTATCTCTAACGAAAAAAAGGAGCAAAATAATACCCCTGAAGGAGACGTTTTCGCATTGTTATTCATATTACCAGGGGCCGCAATGGTCGCCATCGGAGTGAGAAAAGAGAGTTGGGCGAAGTATCTTCCAGCATTGGGGGCAAGTATCATTCTACTCGGGGCTGGATATTATCTACAAGCAATATCAGAATTGACCACCTCCACTTCAGAAGTCTCCGAAGATCCCTTGCGGGAATTGATGCCAGAACTCTGGAAGGGGACGCAGGTTGTTGTTTTTGAGTTTGAGAATGGATTGCCATCCAGATTCACAGGCAATGAGACATTCTTGGGAAGTAATGGTGAATTGATCGATAGCCATCAATTCGCAGGTGGTGGAAGGGTGTTTGTCGGAGGCCTCGAGGGATATGATGATGTGCGCTCATTGACTATTGCTGCAGCAGAGATTGCAGCTTTAGCATACCAAGAACATAGCGAAGAAATGGGCTACAGAGTTGATAGAATTGGAGGAGTTATAGATGGTGAGGGAGGCTTTTGGTTGCTGTATTGGGAGGATGGAATCATTGGACAGCAAGCCATTGATGCAAATAGCATAAGAGATGATGCAGTTATCATATGGAGAGTTGTCTGAGTAAGGAATCCTTCAAGCATCACATTCATGGTATTGCCCCTTCTCGACGCTTCATGATAGGGCTACATCCAGCCGAAGTAGGTCAAGCGGCATTCTGGATCATTCACTTGGTACTGTTATGTGTTCTGATGGTACTCATCTGGTCGACCCTACGACGCCCATTAGGTCGCGATATGGGATTGTTCATGACATATGGAATAACTGCTATCGCTGGAAGGTTGTTGTTGGCGGGCGCCCCAAATATCCAGCCCGTGACCATTCTGATGTTACTTGCTGGCGCTCATATTGGTGCTCGAAGGGGAATGGCATTGGCAGTACTGACCACTCTTGTCAGTAACATGTTCCTTGGTTCAGGACTGTGGACCATCTATCAGGCCTCAGGATGGGCATTTGTTGCCCTACTTGGGGGATTGTTTTCGCACAGGTTGGTTGAGAATGGCAGAATCAATATGTGGAGGCTGGCATCTGGTGGACTTGTTCTCGGCTTCGCCTTCGATTGGTGGGTTTCGTTGTATATTTTCCATGGTGGGGCTTCTTTCTCCACTTACCTTCAGTATCTGGTCACTGGATTGTCTTACGACTTGTTGCATGCTTTGGGTAATGTCACCTTTGCTCTATGGTTGGCACCGATTTTGAACAGGTCACCAGAATTGAATCTCATCAGAACCAATTCACATGTACGAAGCGATGTAGCGGTAGTGTGATCAGATGACTGCTGAGTCCACGATGGTTATCGTGGCCAGGGCTGACCTTGATCTTTCAAAGGGAAAGTTTGCAGCACAGGCAGCGCATGCAGCCGTGAAATGCTCTCTCACAGCCAAGCGTGTCGCTCCAAGGCTTCTGGAGAAGTGGAATACATCTGGTGCAAGGAAGATAGTTTGCGTGGTTTCCAATCTAGATGCGATGAAGCGACTCTATGGTGAAGCAAGAGCAATGGAACTTGTAACTGAGATGATTACCGATGCAGGCCATACCGAGATTCCCGCAGGTACGGTGACATGCCTTGCAATCGGCCCAGGTCCACGTCAGGATATCGATGCCTTGACGTCAACTCTTCCTTTAATGAAATGATTTCATTCTTCAGAATCGAGGGTACCAATTGTCAGGCGTTGATGCACGGTGGCTTTCACGAAATCATCATGTTCTTCGATTTTTCTCTTCAATTCTGCGGCAGTGGATATCACATCTTCCTCAGAGCCATTGATGTAGGGGGCCATCACAACTTCACAACCATCAAACAGCATGTGCAAGAGAGGTTCACTCAGCAGTTCAACCGATGGGAATTTTTTGATGATATCGTCAATTTCTCTCAACAGTTCTTGCCTGGTCGCTAGAATGGTGGTTCCTTCCTCATCATCTTCTGGGTCTACATGAACCGTTACCTCAGCTACTCTAGGTACGGCATTGATTATTGCCAATCGTACCCTTTCAGCCATCTGATGACCTGCTGAGACAGTGACTCTTGGTGGAACCTGGATATGCACCTCACAAAGGATTTCACCACCGATATGTCTGGTTTTCAGCAGGTGCAGGGCAACTACGTCCGGTTCCTTGATGATCAGTTCTTGGATGATTGCAGAAGTTTCCGCATCCACTCCGATATCACTGATCTCTAGAATCGCCTCCCAACCCATTTTTGCAGATACTCTCAACAACATCAACCCGATCACAAGTGCAGCAATCAAGTCCAGTGAAGCATATCCGTACATTGTACCAGCAATTCCGATCAAGGCTGCGACTGACGTCAGTGCATCTGAGCGATGATGATGAGCATTGGCGATGATCAACGGCATACTGTGAGACTTCCCAACTCTGATTGTAATATGGAACAGTGCCTCCTTAGCGATTATTGCCCCAAATGCGACATACAAGGCTAATGAAGTAGGTGTATTGACAACTCCCGCATCCATTCTAGTAAGTGATTCCAGAATCACAAAAATCGCGGTGGCGAGAATCAAGATGGCTACGGCCAAAGTTGCAATCGTCTCAAATCTTCGATGGCCGTATGGATGATTTTCATCAGCTTCTCTGCTACCCATCAAGATTGCAATCCATACGACAAAATCTGAAACAAGATCGGAGGCAGAATGTGCCGCATCCGCAATCAAAGCAGCCGAGTTGGCAATTATCCCAACAACTGCCTTTCCAATAGTCAATAGAAGGTTCACCAATGCACCGATCAGAGTTATTCTTCGGCCTGCATTACTGGCAATACTCCGGTCTGGACCAATGTTTCGATGTTCTCCCATCATCGTATCAAATTTAGGTTGCACGAAATCATCTCAGTTGGGTCCTCGACCGGTAAGCGACCGCAATCTTGCCTTTTCAATCCCTATGTAGACCGCCTCTTTCATGCACTTGTACTCGTTCGAGGCCAACATGGGTTTGCGTTCATGGTTGCATAGGCTCACAGCCCCCCCTTTACGGGGGATGGAATCCACTCGAGATATAGGCGAGGTCAAACTGATCTGCATGGTCAATCATGGATTGAAAATGGGAAAAGGAAAAATTGCCGCTCAGGTTGGTCATGCGGCGGTTATTGCAGCATTGAAAGCAATAGAGAATTCACCAGCGATCTTTGAGATGTGGCGGTCTCAGGGGCAAAGCAAAGTCGTGCTCAAAGCAACCGATTCCACAGAGATTGAGGAAATTCTCCAACTGGCTGAGCAGAATGGAGTTGCAGTTTGTAAGGTGCATGATGCGGGGAGAACCCAGATTCCCTCCGGCTCTTTGACGGTGGGTGTGATTGGCCCTGCTGGGGCTGATGAGTTAGAGACTTTCACGGGACATCTCAAGTTGCTTTGAAATGAAAGAGGCTATGCCTGAAACACTACTGGGCTTGACATGGTCGACCTCAGGAGCGACACAGTCAGCCGTCCAACGGAGGCAATGCGTGAAGCGATGAAAGTGGCAGAGGTAGGTGATGATGTTCTTGGCGACGACCCAACCGTTCTGGAATTGCAGGAAATGGGAGCGAGGCTGTTGGGTAAGGAAGCAGCATTGTTCGTTCCCAGTGGGACCATGTCAAATGCTGTTGCTATCAAGACGCATACTCGTCCTGGTGACGAGATAATCACTGAAGCGGAGAGCCACATCTATTACTACGAAGGTGGCGGTTATGCAGCACTGGCTGGCTGTTCGATAAGACTGCTTGAGGGCATCAATGGGACGATGACATCTCGGCAGGTCGCCGCAGCCATTCGTAAGGCTGCAGGCTCTCAGTCCCATTATCCCGATGCATCATTGGTCTGTCTTGAGAATACTGCTAACAGGGGAGGAGGAGTTTGTTGGGAACAGGATTCAATCGATTCCGTGGCTCAGGTCGCCCATGAACGAGATTGTGCTGTGCATATGGATGGAGCGAGATTGTTCAATGCCACAATACATACGGGTATTGATGCTGAAAGAATGGTAAGAGATTGTGATTCCATTTCGATATGCTTGTCAAAAGGTCTTGGTGCTCCAGTCGGTTCACTATTGATTGGAAGTCAGGACTTCATCGATACGGCTCATCGATGGCGGAAGATGTTTGGAGGGGGAATGCGCCAATCGGGAATATTGGCAGCTGCTGGAATATTCGCATTGGAAAACAATATTGAGCGGTTGAACGTTGACCATGCTAGAATCAAGAGGTTGGCATCAGCACTGAATGAAATGCAGAGTTTCTCGGTAGAAATGGAAACAGTTCAGACCAATATGGTTTACATCGATATTGACAAGGAGCGCTTCTCTGGAGCAGAAGCGGTAGATGCATTGGCGGCAAGGGATGTGGATTTATTCGCCACTGACTCACATCGTCTCAGGGCAGTCACCCATCTCGATGTAGATGATGCTGGAATCGATCAAGCAATCGATGCATTCGCGGAATTGAATGAATCCTGAATCATGACGCTTTGTTCGAGAACTGTTGGTCGGTATATTGGCGAGCCTGTAGCGGATCTCAATCTGGATCCACCAGCTCTTTTTCATAGGCCAGTTGTTGAGCAGAACGTTCGTCAGCACCTGCGGGAGGATCTGTGAGAGTGGGCTCCTGAACCGGGGCATTCATCATTTCAGATTCCGGTCCTGGTGAGCCTTTTCTGAGAAATAGAATGATTCCAAGCAGCAGAATCACTGCGCCACCAATACCTATACTTGAATACAGAATAACCTGAGAATCACCTTTTCCATCAACCAGTGAGCCACCATCATCAGTAGGGGGGATCAATTCCATAACTAGATGAATCTGCAGGTCGTTTCCATCATAGGCGGTTGGAAGAGTGATGGTTGTCTGTCCAGAATCAGTGTCTCCAAGAAATGATATTTGACTCACGATATTCGTGTAGTTCTCCATTCCATTGGTACCATCAGGGAAATATGCACTCTCCTCGATGATGAATGCGTGGAATTGATGCCCATATCCAGAGTGTTCGGGAAACAATCCCCCGCCATCAGGTGTGGAAGTCAGATTCCAATGAATCGTCCCACCATCATTCCGTGGCGTCCATGAGTATTCGAGTTCACCTTCTCCATAGGAATATTGGGCAGCGGTAGAAATTGAATAATCCTCCACCAAGGTATTCTTGATCTTTGCCACAGACCCGAGATGTATCGAACTCCCATGGAAAATGATGGTCGGTGCCAAGCGTTCACCATATCTCCGTTCCCACCAATCATCTCCTTCTGCAGTACCGAATGGGTCTTGGCCATCAATCTCCGGATGAAAGTGGAATTGGGTGACATTGTAGGATTCGGCGATTTCATCGAGTGCGTGTTCAGCAGTGACACAGTTCTCACACCATGTGGCTGTGTAATCCTCTGCAAGGATGGAATTATTCGGAGATTGAAGGAGAATGCTACTGACATGCGATTCAGAGACATTGTACCCGCCAATGACGATCAACGGACCGGCCCCCTCTACCTGTGGAGCCAGATCTTCTGCTGAAACAGATATCATCGGGATGCAGAGCATCACCATTGTCAACAAGCTGAGAGCGGTACGCATCACTCTGAGGGAGTGGACCCACGTTCTTGAAGGTGAGTGGATTCAGAGTGCGTCATCTTGGTTTTTGAACAGCCTTCTAAGGAGTTTGTGTCTCTGACACACACCGCCGGTTGATAGTTCTAGACTGTTTGCGATGCAAGTGTTGATTCCAGTCAGTCCAAGCATCTTGGCGACTTCCTTTGCTACTGAGGCCACCAACATGTCAGCCCTTTCGTTGGGTGTGGCACTGTCACATTCTGGCTCGCCCAGATGCTTGAGTACCTTGACACAACCAGAAATGACTCCTTTGACCTGGATTTCATTGAGAGAGCTGTTCTGGATTAGGCCACACCTCATCTTCTTCATCGCTTCATCAAGATTGGCCTTTCTACGTGTTGAAGGGCGCATACAGGTAGAGATGTTGACGCGTCCGAGAGTTCTCATCCTGACGATTCTAGCCTTCATTCTCTTCGCCATTTCAGTACAATCAGGTCTCTTGATTCCCCAACGCGAGATGAAAGGAGTCAATCTGCATGCCACTATCATATTGAAATTGGCAGCGGTCATCACAGCAGCGATTGCGGCAACCCTTTCTCTATCAGTTCTCTGAGCCTCCTTCACGATACGAATTTCATTGAGAGGGAGCTTTCCGAGTTCTTCATGCAACTCGCCCTCATCCTTTTGTGCAATCAATGTAGCCTTCACCACTATCTTCACGGCGATCTCTACATCTCTTCCCAGGCCAAGGGCCTTGACCTGTTCAATAACGTCATCAGCGAATACCTTGCGCCCTCTTCTACCTCGGGTTTGATGCTTGCTGAGCCTTCTCCAAAGTCCTCTTGTCGTTCCGCATTTGACATCCTTGGGAGTGAATGTTGTACCCTCCAATTCAGTATCCTTAATACGGGAGTTCTTCACCATTTCAGATTGGGCGTTATCTCCATGGAGCATATTTCCACCATCTTGTTCAAGAACAGAATCGTTCATCACCAGTCCACAATCTTTACACAAGATTTCTCCGGTTTTCGTATCTTCACTCACTTCGCCATTGCATTCATTACATCTTTCCTTCATTGTTTCACGTTCCTACCCCTACATGAGATTGGTTTGAGCGAATGATGGTGAAGAAGTTGAGACGATTGTCCAGAATATTGTTGTAGTTCTGAACGCAGGGTCTCATCATCACGCCATTTCGCAGTACCTCATTCCGCAGAGAATTAGAGCGTGTCGCCGATAGCCTAAAAATGTTTCGGTCATATGACTGATTTTCTTACCTCCACAGGAGGTCACCCAGACAAAATCAGAATCCCAATATTCCCAATACGCGTAATGTGTAACGGGGAATATTACACGCCATTCGCTTGGATAATCAGGGAGCAATGTAAAAAAAAAATATTTTTTTTTACCAATTAAAGTGCACCATTGGAGAATAGTTCAAGAACCCCTGCCGTCAGGTCTGAGACTCCGGTGAGCCGATGAGTATGGAAGAGCCTCCAATAGAAAGGGTGTATCGCTTGTCTATCGAGCATTCTTCCTTGGGAACTTGTCTCCCCGAGTGGTTGAGCAGCCATCTCCGGGAGGTTAGTGGTACAGGCGGACGACTGATCATGTTACATCCTTCTTCTGCTTCACGGAAGCAAGCCATACTCGATCTTTCAAGCGGTCAAGATCATTCTGGATTCACCCTCAACCCCGAGAGTCATCAGACCATCAACAATCTTGTTGATCTGTTGGTGGCAGATTTCCGAATATCTAGACCGTTCAGTGACGATGGTGTGCTTCTGCTGCTTGAGCAAGAATTTGTCTCTGCACATGCCAAGGCGATGGGCTTTCCACTTCTCCATGCTGATATCACGCGAGAATGGCCGTTGGCAAGGACGCGTAGATTGGCATCTTTACATTCATCATTGCAACAAGCGGGGGTGCTTGGTGAATGGGGTGAGGATCCAGGGGCTATTGAATTCAATAATGTGTTGCGGGAGATAGAAACACGGCATGACCGCCCTCATCCTAGATTGGTGAAGCGTCATTTGATTGAACTCTTGAATGAGATGGGTGGCACTCCATTCACATTCAACAATATCGATGGAATCATCATGCTTGATCATGACCCCACCATGACTGAACTTGATATTGAATTTCTAAAAGCAGTATCATTACACGTTCCCATCCATCAATTGATTGGACCGGGTTCGTATCGTTTAGGCCATCATGGGGCATTGATCGAGGATATCCACCCTTGCAAGAAGGGCTCCGAACTGCCCTCTTGGGTTCCAGACCACGAACCCCAGAGCGAAGATATGCGCACTACAACGATACATCGAATTCTACTCGAAGAGGGTAGTGACGAGGTGTCAACAGTCCTATCTTTACTCGATGCACGAGAAGATGCTTCTAAGGAACGACTATTTGAGAAAATACTGATAGTCGATGGGGATGTGAATCGGAATCCTTCACTTTGGCATGAAGTTCTGTCTGAAGCAGGATGGTCGGTCCAATCAAAGCCATCACCCATTTCAGAACTATCTGCAATCCATTCACTTCGAACGATGCTTGGTATCGGACTTGGGGATGAATCATGGTCGCCGGAGAGATTGTTATCTCATGTCAACAGCAGTTTTCCATTGTCGGAACAATGGTTCGATGTCCCTCCACATCCTGAGAATTCAGATTGGCGGCCCAGACCACATCCGGAATTGATGGTGGAAGTTGCTCATGGAATCCATATTCGCGGTGGCCCTTACGCTTTGGGTCAATGGTGTAGAGCACTTGCTGAACCTCGCTTTGAGCATCCTTGGATATCTGTAGGGGAGAGAAGGAGAGCCAGAGAGGAAACCCAATGGTGGATATTGTGTACAGCACACAGATTGAGTCCATGGTTGGATGAAATACAGCAAGATGTATTGGCAAAGGTTCCATCAATTGGTTGTTCAAGTTCGTCAGCATTGCCATTACCAGAAAAGATTGGAGATATGTACGAATGGTTCGATGGTTTCGTGGAAATGGTTGATTGGGTTGAATTGACCAATGTCTCACCATCTTCAATAGGGGCATTGAGAAATCTCATCGAAGCAGTTCAAAGATTGGAGAGATCGCTTGATTCTGCAGAACCCCTCGTCGGAAGGAAGGCATTGGAAGCATTGGATTGTCTGATAGATGGAATCGACCAAACTTCATTACGAGTTGAAGATGCATTGCTCAGGGTATTGACGCCATCCCAGGCTCTTGGATGCGATGCAGATCTAGTAATTCTGACAGGGACTTCATCAACTGCTTGGCCAGTCTCGTCTCCTTCAGTTCCTTGGATGGAACTGAGTGATCGATTGGCATTAGGTGTAGAACGTCCAGATTCACCAATGCGCTCAGCTCGTCATTTGATCAGACATGTATTACATGCGGCCAAGGAAGTAGTTGTGATGGATACCAGCATCACTGAATCAAATCCTTCAGGGACGCATTGGGCCGAAGTTCTGGATGAAGCAGGTCAAGAAATCAGAACATCATGGCTGGAACCGCCTTCATATCTCTTGCATGATGATGGAGTATTGGCTGGATGGAAAGCGTTGCAAGTTGAGGAAATTGGATGCGGAATCGCACCTGAACTGTTATCGATTGAACTCTTGGATGATGGTGGATTCTCGATGCGACTCAAAGGCCCAAGATTCAGAGATGAACGACAGGCAGCAGGACTGTCTGCAATCATGGGAGGTCAGGCAGAACAGGTGACTCCAGGTGCCGCCTTGACACGTTGGGAATCCCAGGTCATCGAAGAGAGAAACAGCAGAAAACCATCGCGTCCTTCAGGCGATTATCTGAATCAAGATGAAATAGCGTCACTTGTATCAAGTCATGATCTTGATCTGTTGAAAACATGGACCCTACCAGATGATGTCCCTCCCCCAAGATTCAATGAGATATGGCCAATCATCGGCCGTCCGCATCCCAAAAAGAAGCGCACTCCAAGTGTTGACATCAGGCCCATTCGTCTTCCAAGTTCTGGTGTTGAAGTATTGGATCAGCGTTTTGGTTTTTCAGAACTTGATCCGATTGAGATGCGCTGGTCCGCATCCAGATTGCATGATTGGTTGGATTGTCCGCGTAAGGGTTGGCTCAAACATCAACTTAGGGCGTCTGAACCTGAGACCTTTGAGGAGGATATGGATGGTAGGCTACGTGGAATCTTGGTACACGAGGTTTTGGCCTTGACTTTGGCTGAGGTTATGGGATTTGAGATAGGAGCGATCAATGATCATGAGAAATGCCCGAATCTAGCAGCTTCTGGACGGGCATTGGAGGAGGTCATGTCTATTGCATTGAGACATGCTCTCAATGTTGCTCCATGGTTGGCACGTGGCGATGCAGTAGCCTCACATCGACGCCGAAGCATGCTAGGCTTATCACTCGAAGAATTGATTGAATGGGAGGATGATGATGATGATGCGCCGGTGATTATCGGAGGGAGGTTAGGAGCGATGCTGAGGCGGGAGATGGGTTTGACAGGCATCGGAATCGTCTGTATGGAATGGGACATGGTTTCCATTGATGGCGGTCGTGCAACGATTGAGATACCCCCCGCTCCAGAAGCTGGAGATGAGAACTGGAGATTCTCTGCTTCAGGCAGAATAGACCGAATTGAGATTCTACCTCAAAAACAGGGTTGGGTCAGAAAGGAAGGTAAGGAAGAGATAATGCCTCTTGATCTGGATATTGGTGACCATGACCCATCTTTGCGACACGTGGTGATTCGTGAAGTCAAGAGTATCGAAGGTCCAGAGAAGCCAGATATCGGCAAACGCCACAAGACTGCGATTCTGAATGAAGTCCAACTCGCCCTTTACGCACGCTCTTGGGAATTATCGCATCCCGGTGATAGAGTGGTTGCAGTAGGGGTGAGCGAGGTTGGTGAATGGACCAATCATCTATTGGAGTTGGATGAGTCTGTTCTGACAGGTATCAATGATGATGTTGCAGATATTGGAACCGATCTAGGCCGTCTTCTGCACCGTCGACGAGGTGAATCACATTCAGATCCACAGAGTGTTCCATTCAGGGCTTGGTTGCGCCACAGATTAGAGATTTCAGGCAGGGTTGTTGAAGCAGCCAGCAGGGGACAGGTGAATCCAACGCCTTCTGCAAAGATGTGCTCATACTGTCCAGTGAAGATGTCCTGTGGACTGGATATTGCCTTCAAGGGGGGATTCTCTTGACGACCCTGAATCGCAGTCAATGTCACGGCCTTGATCTTGACCGTCACCTGATCATGGATGCTGGTGCAGGCACAGGAAAGACAACGGTCATGTCGATTCGATATATCGAGCATATTCTCTGTGAGGACCAACGAGCCAGCAGGATATTGCCAAAGGGGCCCAGAGAACCGGTTTCAGGACAAGGTGCATTGAGAGTCCCTCGTCGCCAACAACAGGAATTGGAGGAGTGGAATGGCTTACTACCTCCTGAATGCGTCGCCATTACCTTCACCGTCAAAGCTGCTGCTGAACTCAAGGAGAAGATTCGTTCAATCCTCTCAAGTCTGGCTTCTGCACCCGATGGTGAATCGAGTTCCACCGTTGATCCTCGTTTACGAAAACAGGGATTTGTGGAGCAATTGACATCACTGCTCGACAGCGCACCAATAGGCACCATCGATAGTTTTCTTTCACGTCTTGTTGCACCACATATGTCGATGGTCAAGGAGATTCCCGTTTCACAGAACATGGCTGAAGAAGAAGGCCCATTGCTCAATGATGCTGCAATCAACCTGTTGTGGTGTTTACAGAGTGAACTTGATGCCCTCGATGCTGGTTTGGTCGGAGATGTCCTTGGGATGTTACAGGCTAGAGACAGGTTGGCTGCTTCAATGGGAGGAAGAAAGACAGCTGGAATCATCATCAAAGGACTGATCAAACAATCTTTGTTCGTAGAGGAAGCAGAGAAAGTCTGGCAGAGACGCCTGCGAAGAAATGGAAACGATGCAGCACGTTCCGTGGAAGACATGCTGCTTTCAATGGTACCCGATATAGGCGAATTGAGTGATGCGATACATGAGCATGGGCTTGCTTGGCTTGATGTTGTCCGTTCTCAACATGAGGCTTTAGAATTGGGTGCTGGGTTATCAGCAGATACGAGAACAAGAGCGTTGGATGAACTATTGAATGCTGGACCTGGAGATGATGCTTGGCACCGATTGTTGTGGTGTCACCATGTACTCATCACCATGTGCTCGGTCACGCAATATTCTGCGGTCAGGCCCAATGTTCTGCCAAAAGGCCTGACTCCCAAAGGAAACCAGAATGGTGGTTGGCCTGAAGGGATAGGAAAGTGGAGCAGCATTGCCGCCGGAATCAGGAATGAGATCAAGTCAAATGCTACTGTACAGGCGGAATTCATCAGTTCGCTCCTATCAACTCCAACCGGAAACCGATTGAGAACGGTTGCAAGAGCAGCAGCACTACATGATGATTCTACATTACCCAACCCAGCCCCGCCGGGTTCCAAGATGAATCCTGCTGTTTTGGAAGAGATACCAATTTCCGCTCCTGAAGAAAAACCGAGATTGGGCCCGAATCTGCAGATTGACATGATGGAAGATCTGTTCCTCGTGCTGAGGGCAGTCGATATGATCAGGGTGCAGATGAAGCGCCATTCTGGAATGCACGATCATTCTGATATGCAGAGAATGGCAGAGGATCTGTTACTGGCCAGATGTCCTGATATCTGCCGTACATGGTATCCACGTGTCATGGTCAGTGCTTTGGATGAGATAGCTGATGAACCGTGGATGGATCACCACATCGAACAGGCATTGATGGCGGGAGGGGATGAGAAAGCAAGGGCGGATCTTGAGATGAGATGGCGCCTGCTCAAGAACATCAGACGACGCTTCAGAGCATTCATCATTGATGAATTCCAAGACACCAATCCCCAGCAATGGCGCTTGCTTGCTAGATTATGGGGGAGGAGACACCTCGAAGCAGGAGAACCCACGGCTCCAGCAGGCCCTTGGGATCCAACCATTTGTCTGGTTGGAGATGTCAAACAGAGCATCTACAGGTTCAGGCAGGCTCAAGTTACTGTTATGCGGAATGCGATATCGACGATCAGAGGAATCAATGATGAAGAAGGATTGAATGAGCACAGGATTCACGATATTCGCTCAAATGAAGTGAGTAGAGATCCGCGCCCCCCTGGAGGTGGAGGCGGAGTTGACTCCACATTTGTACAAGCAGATCGATTTGAACCCACGAAATATGAACAGAAGTATTCGTGGTGGCGATACGACCTTGAGGATGACGGAAGTATCTCGAATCATGATGTCGCAGAAGCAAGATCGCAGGGCCATATTGACCTCTCGACGAACCATCGTACCGATGAGGGATTGTTGCAGACCATCAATATCCTCTGTGATGATGTGTTCTCTGTGCGGCATCATGGATTGGAAGGGCCATGGTATGCATATCCTCAACCTCTACGTCCACATCATGTTGACAAGCGCGGCAATCTGGAATGGTTGTTGCCTGTACCAAGGGCTGCAGATGACCCAGGCTCAGATTTGAATGAAGTTCTTGACCCATTTTCGTCTCCAAGGGCTAAGGGGGCTCATCTTGAGAATGAGATGATTGCTCGTCGCTTGTATTGTCTGATCAATGGAATATCAACTCGAATAACATCTCCTCAAGCGGAAGGAAGTTCATGGGTACAGTTACCAACCATGGAGCGGGTTGCCCCTGAGGATATCATGGTGTTGTTACCTACTCGAACCCATATTGATGATTTGATGAAGAGGCTTGAGGCGTGGAGGATTCCATCAACCGCTGATAAAATGGGTCCACTCCTACAAAGGCCAGCCGCCCGAGCACTGCGCACATTGGTTGGGGCGATATCTGCTCCATCGAGAAGAGATCTGGTGATTTCTCTTGCTCGTTCCAGTTTGTTGGGTTGGGAAGATACACTGGTTTCTCAGGCATTTGCCAACCTCACTACAGAACCGTTCCAGGCATTGATTGGAAGTGCGCGTACGCAAATGGAACGGAAGTTACTTGAACGGTTGTATCAGCATTCCCAGAATGGCGACCTGTTGAGGGCAGTGGAAGAAGCCGTGAATCATTCAGACCTGCTGTTGACTTGGCCAGAACCTTCAGCACGAAACGAGATCGAGATGTTCATCGACATTCTCAGGGACATGGTTACATCCAATGGTGGGAATGCGATCAGGATTCACGAGCGTTTGGAGAAATTGAGCGCTCTAGGCAAGGATGGGCCTGCTGCTAAAGCTCCAGCATTGGGTGGTTGTGTTCGTTTGATGACGATTCACGCTGCCAAGGGTCTACAGGCCAAAGTAGTGGTTCTTGCCGGAATGTTCCAGGCTGGACGTCGTTCGGTGGCGAATACCACTAGAGATCATCTCATTGTGACACCTGAGTTGATCGCTGGTAGGGTGAAACCGTGGAGAACCGGTAAACTGTCACCCCATGGTTTGTGGATGCTGGCTGAATCATTACTCGAGGCCCAGAGTGAAGCGGAGACTCGGCGTTTGCTGTATGTTTCGATGACCCGTGTCAAGAGTCATCTCATTCTGGTTGGTAGTCCTGGAACTGTTTCTCAGAACCAGAATGGCGTGATACAGGTTCGGCACAACCCCGGCAGTCGCAGAAATATGGGGACAATGTGGCTGGACGCTTTGAGGGCAGCAGCCATCTCTACCCAGCAGGAGAATTCTCCATGGTTGATCAAGCCTGTTGATGAAGGTCTGACAATGCCCGTAGATGGCTCGCCGAATAGGACGTTGATTCTCAATCCAGCATCCTTGAGGTCAGATTCTGGGATTGGAGTAGCAAATGGGCCACGATTGACATTGTATCATGATCCAGACTGTTTCATGATTGAGGGTGTTGAAGCCAGAAGTTTGCTGCAACAGATAAGAATCCATGAACAAGGCTTGTCAAACAATTCTGGGAATCCTCCTGTCAGAGAGGTGATGAAAAGAAGAAGAAGAATCAGACTCGCTCCTTCTTCAGTCGATACTGCCGCGACATGTCTAAGGCGGCATTGGTTGGAATCTCATCATGGATGGCCAAGTGAACCATTGGGATCGACTCATGTAGAGACAGCAAGTCATGGATTACCCGACCCTGCAACATTAGGAACCCTGTTTCATCGATTGGTAGAAGTTGGATTGCCCAACCCCGTCGTAGAATTGGAAGAAACCCCTGCGCTTCCAAGTGATTGGACTATCACTTCTGCACAGCGGTTGTTGGATGATTCGGTATTGAAGCAGGTGATTGAAGAATATTCGATGCCCAGTATCGATAAGGCTGAGACCGAAGAAAGGATGCGAATTCTTGCTGGATTATTGATTGGAGGTGAACTGGGGCAAGCCTGTATCACGGGCGAGTATCGCGGCTGGAAGGTTGAGGGTTTGAGAACCGAGATGCCTTTCGATCTAGGACTGTGTACGGCAAGAAATCTTGCTCTTTCCTCCTGGACACCATCTGGAGCGAAGATGATTGCAGATATTGATACTGTTATTGCCAGTATGACGGGGAGGATCGATCTTGTTCTCGCTCTAGGTAAGGATGATGGAAGTTCTGCATATCTTGTGGTTGATCTGAAGACTAGAGGATGCGGAGGGAAGTTCAATGTAAGCAATCCTGAATCTGGAGTTCCGTTACAAGTAGTTTCAGAAACTGGGGAAATGAGTGCAGCAGAACAAGAATTGTTGAATGAACATCAGATGCAATTAGCGCTTTACGCTCTTGCATTGGAAAGTCAAGAGTTGGCAAAACCTGAGGAGCAACGACGCACCATACTTCCACCAGCCTTGTATGTTGCAGCAAATGGCAGACTGGTCTCTGAAGAAGATTCCATCACCACACACAGAGAGAATTTGCTTGAGTTGTTATCGACCCTTTCAATGATGAAGGTTTCAGAAGTATCGGAGAATCTAGTTGAGCGCCTTTCCGGCAGTGCAGCAGATGCATGCAGAAGTTGTCCTCACTATCGTGGTCGAGTCAGATTATGTGGTCCAAAAGGAGAAGTTCTTGGGAAGGTCTCTGAACCGTGATCATTTCCTTCCAGCGATGACCAGAGTTCCCGGCCACCCCTCTCTTGGGGCTGCTTTCCAAACTCTGATAACATCCAGACCAGCCATCTTGAAGCATGATGTCCATTGTTGCGTAGACAATGTCGTCATTCTGGTCTTCACCTGTTGTGGCCAATCAAGGCTTGATTCGTTTTCCGCATAGTGGTCAACACCGATCAACAGTATTCCATCATCGGCCAATAGACCTGCCAGATGTTCGATACCCCTCCCCGGGTCTTCCAGATAATACATGGTTTCCATACTATGAATCAGATTGAAACAGGCTTTGCTCGACCATTCCAACAGATCAACGAGATGGTACTCTCCATCTGCATCCAGTTCTTTGGCTTTATCGATCATCGCCGGTGCTGCATCTATTCCTACTGCTCTGGAACAATGTGGGTGAGAAGATAATCTTCTGACCACCCACCCATTTCCGCAACCAACATCCAATGCTTGGAACCTCTTCCCCAGTGTGGCAACCTGTGAAACAGCAAAGGTCAACATCTCATCAACAGCAGCTCCATGTCCCTTTTCCATTCCTACATCCTTACCCAATAAAGCCCACTCATGAAAGACCTCGGAAGCCGCTCTCCAATCCGTGGTTTCATCGTTGGGCATGGAGGTTGGTGGAGCGAATCGCCTTTCAACAGTCCCCGTCGTGGCTTTCACATGGCGGGCGCAGGGGTGGATGTCGAGGAATTGGTGAATTTCTGCGATTCGGAATGGGAGGAGAGCATCATCCCGAGTTTGAGCGAGTACATACGAATCCCCGCTCTATCTCCTGCTTTTGATTCTGAATGGTATGTGAATGGACATATTGAAGATGCGATTCAGCACATTGCATCATGGTGTAGTGAACAACCAATCAAAGGTTTGAAACTACAGATAATCAGATTGGAAGGACTTACCCCTTTGATCCATATGCATGTTCCGGGACAGATTGACGAAACCGTATTGCTCTACCAGCATGCTGACAAACAACCTGAATTCGTTGGTTGGTTCGAAGGTCTCGGCCCTTGGGAACCTGTACGAAGAGGGGACAAATTGTATGGCCGTGGTGGCGCCGACGATGGTTATGGAGCATATGCCAGTTTAACCGCTATTCGAGGGCTTCAAAGACAAGGCATTCCTCATGGAAATCTGCATTTGATAGTCGAAGCCAGTGAGGAGTCAGGCTCCCCCGATCTTCCAGCATATCTGGATCACCTTGAGGAGACGATAGGCGTCCCTTCAGTGGTGGTCTGTCTTGATTCAGGGGCTGGGGATTGGGAGCATTTGTGGCTCACGACATCACTGAGGGGCCTGGTCATTGGTACATTGAGTATCAAAGTGAGTGAACAAGGAGTGCATTCTGGCGATGCCGGAGGAGTCATTCCTTCTTCTTTCAGGATTGCAAGGTCTCTCTTGGAGAGGATGGAAGACAGTTCTACAGGAGAGATACTGATTCCGGAATTCAACGTTGAAATCCCTGAACAACGAATCGAGCAGGCTAAGGAAGCAGCGGGTGTGATGGGTGAAGAAGTATGGAAGAAATTTCCATTCAAAGGTGATACAAGGCCACCCAGTGACGATCTGGTAGAATTGATTCTGAATCGTACATGGAGACCATCATTGGAAGTCACCGGTGTCGAAGGGATTCCAGATATGTCAAAGGCAGGAAATGTGCTTCGCACCAACACCGACCTTAAACTGTCATGTAGAATCCCAGCAGGAGTCGATTCCAAAAAGGCTGCAGAAGTGATGAAGCGGTTGCTGGAGGCGGAACCTCCGCACGGTGCAGATGTCAATTTCAACATCGAGATGCCAGCGGATGGTTTCCATGCCAAACCTTTGTCGCCATGGATCTCTGAGGCTTTGGATGGAGCCAGTAGAGCCTATTTTGGGAATCCATTACGGTTCATGGGTGAAGGGGGAACAATACCATTCATGCCGATGTTACAGACCAAGTATCCAGAGGCTGAATTCATGATCACCGGACTTCTGGGGCCGCAGTCAAATGCTCATGGTCCCAATGAATTCACCCACATTCCTTGCGGTAAGGCTGTGACTGCATGTGTAGCCCAGGTTCTTGCCGCTCATGCGGCACATCATTTGCCTTGATTCACCTGTGGTGACCATTTATTGGCCTCTCATAAGTCATCGTTACAACTCCCTGAACACTGAGAATGGATGCGTCGGCTTGATAATGCCTAGGTGGGTGGGACGAGTTGGAGGCTCAGCCTCCGGTGCTATCCATGTCGGGTGATGACGAAGACAGTGTGAAGACCCCAGTCGTTCGCGTAGGGGACTTGGAAGACAGACTGGGAGAAGAGACTGAAAGGCTTCTGAAATTGTACGATGCGTACGAAGCCCAAGAGAAAGAACTCGTGAACATGAAGGCTGAAATCGAGGTTCTTGAGAAGGAGATTGTAGAGAGAGAGATCGAGAAAGAAAGTCTCGAGTCTCTACTTTCTGAGAAGGATAATCGTATCCGTGACCTTGAGTTGAAAGCTGCTAAGTCCACCAAGCAAGTCGATTTCCTTGAACCTGAACTTCAGAAGATGGAAGAGAAGTACAGTCGTGAGAAGGATCGATTAGGCAAGGTTTTCGGAATTGCAGAGGAATTGGATAATGATCTGAAACTGGCGGTGACCGAGATGAAGGCCAGAGATGATTGGTATGTTGATCACATGGCATTGTTTGAAGATTTGAACAAGGCGATCAAGGCCCGTTACGAAATGATTGAGAGGGCTGTGGAAACCGAGAGGCAGAGTCAGCATATGCAGAGAGCGATCACCGATCGTATGGATGATCTCATCGAGGCAAGAGCCGCAGAAATGACACTTGAAGAAGCAGAGGATGTTGATACATCTCAATCATCTGAAGAAGAGTCTGAAGAGGTTGAAGAAGTCGTGGAAGAGGAAGAATCTGAGGAAGAAGCCGCAGACGATACTGAAGAGTCAGAAGAATCTGAAGAAGAGGAAGAATCTGAAGAAGAGGAAGAATCTGAGGAAGAGACCAAAGAAGAGCCAGAAGAACCCGAAGAGCCTCGAGAAGTCAAGGAAGCAGCAACATGGGATGACGACGCTGATCCATGGGCTGACCATGACAAGAAAGAGTGAGGTGAGCCTATGGGGCTGTTCGCCCGTGGTGGCACCACTCCAGTGCTCATGTCTTCAGCGATGGGGATAGCATCTTTGTTGATAGCGTCCTTTGTCGACCCAGTCATGCATCTGGTCACCTTGACAGGTGTTCTTTGTTTGATGCTCTCGGCATTTCTTGCCAATTTCTTTCGCGACCCAGACCGTCCCATTCCGAAGGATGATGGAGTTTTGGTTTCACCAGCGGATGGACACGTGATGTTTGTTGTTAGAGAACGTTCAATCGGACGTCGCCCCTCAAAAATGGAAACTGGATCTGGAGAATGTGAAAACGATCCATTGACTGGAGATTGGTATCCTGAACCATCACCTGTCCCCCTGTCGTTTGAAACTGAACAGCGTTGGGAGAAGGTTGTTGCCGGTCAGGAATCAAATGAGGATGTATGGAGAGTTGCAGTCTTCATGTCTCCACTCGATGTCCACGTGAATAGAGTACCAGAAGCAGGAACGATCATCAAGATGGAGCATAGAACAGGTAAAGGGAAGAGAAGAGGACCTTTTCTTCCTGCATTCAAGAAAGAAAGCGAATACAATGAACGTGTTCGAACCCAGTTCAAGAGCGCTGGTGGGGAGATGCTTGAAATCACCCAGATATCGGGTGCATTGGCTAGAACCATTATTCCATGGAAGGGCGAGGGAGATGTCCTTCGCAGGGGCGAAAGATATGGAATGATAAGAGTGGGCAGCCGTGTCGATCTGCGAGTTCCTGCAGCAATCTATGAACCTGTGGTGATAGGAGCGAATGCAGAGAATCCTTCTCACCCCAAGGGGCAATTCGTCTCTGCAGGTGCGTCTATCTTGTTCTGCAGCATCAATTCCGCCGAAGAGGAATGAATCAGTCCTTGATAGGTTTTCATGAGCACTTTGGGCATGCGTTGCTTTCATCAATGCGGGTCCAGCCGGAGTATCAGGTGTGGTCATGTCTGATGGTCAGAGATTGAATCTTGTCGGCGACAGTAGTTCTGCAGTTCGACTTCACGATCTGATCAAGGCACCCGAGAATACAGAATGGGCTCAAGAGAAGAAACATTCGTGGGATGCAACTGAACCAGCAACGGTCTATCACACTCCAGAGATGATGCCGGATGGAACACATACGACTGCAGCGACAGTTATTCTGCGTACCAAAGGATGTCACTGGTGGTGGAGCAGCGGTTGTACTTTCTGTGGATATTTCAATGATACCAGAGATGATGTCGAAAGTGAAGATCTGCATGCACAATGGGAATTCTCCAAGCAGAAGTTATCCGGTTTCAAGGATATGGGGATGATCAAGGTTTACACTTCAGGGTCATTGTTGGAGGACCGTGAGATACCAGTTGATTTTCAAGAAACAGTGTTGCGTGAATGTCATGAAATGGGAAAACACCTGATAATTGAAAGTAGAACTGAACAATGTAGTGAAGAGAAATTGCAATGGGCTACTTCCATAAACCCGGATTTCACAGTTGCGATAGGTCTTGAAGCATATGACGATGAGGTTCTTCGCTTCCATATCAACAAGGGATTCACGGTCAAATCCTGGAACAGGGCAGTCTCTAACATTCAGAATGCTGGTTTGCGCGTCAAGACCTATCTGATGTTCAAACCACCATTCATGAGTGAAGGAGATTCATTGGAGCAATGTGTGAAATGGATAGCCTCTATTGCCGAACAGAGTGACGAGATTTCAGTCAACCCGATGAATATCCAACGCGGCACCATCATCGATCGGCTGTTCAGAGCGAGAGAGTACCGTCCTCCATGGTTGTGGTCATTGGTATCATTGATCGAAAGAGTGCATCCTCTTATTCACCCTGATGGAGGTGTCAATGGAGGTGACGACCAGGTTTCTCGTTTAATCATTCATCCCACTGCCGGTGGACGAGTAAGAGGCTCCCATAATTGTGGTTCATGTGACAAGCACGTGGTTGCAGCCATTGAGCGCTATTCTGTCAGTGGAGACCTTCTGGAGTTTGAAGGATTGGATTGTATTTGTAAGACGATTTGGAAGAATGAGGTGAAGATTGACACCTCATTTCCTGCGGTTCTAGGAACTGGAATGGCAAGGCGTGGAGAGGTCCTTCTGAATCTTCGTTCACCGTGAAAAAATAGTTCTCGATTGGGCGGACAAGGTGAATTGAGTTGGTCAATGTTTATCATCGGCCCGCAGGTGGACGGACTGACCCCTATGGGGTCAGAGTTGATTGAATGACCGATGTCGAAAACTTACCCGAAGTGACCCAAGGTGTGGCTGAACCGGAGGCGAGCCGAATTGTGATGGCAATAATGGGCCTTGGAGTGCTTGGTCTGGTTGGAATGTTTTCAGTGATTTTTGGATGGGACGGGTTCCCACTTCTTTCAGAAATGATACCTCTTTTCGATGCATTGGGGTCGAGTGGAATCTGGTACTATCTGATGGGAATCATTCTTGGATATGCTTTTCTGGTCTTGAATCTGTTAGGAGAGGTTTTCCGGGACTGAGGTGATATGATGTTCTCAATAATGATTCCCGAACTTGTTTTTCTTATATTGGCAATGCTATTGACTGCTCATTGGGCAAACAATGGATTGGGTGACTTGCGTCGTCCATTGCGTCAATTATCTGTTTTCATGTTGGACAAGGCTCCAGCCGGAGTGATCGATTTGTTTTCTAAAGAGAGAGGAGCTGGAGCAAGGAATTGGTTATTGTTCGGAGCGATCTGGGCAACTATCGCTTCTACAGTGACATTCCTTTCCATCTGGCTCAGTTATGATGCCAAGGCCCTCGACTCATTATCCAGTATCGGTTGGAGTTACGATGCTTCGGTGATGGACAGATTAGTGGAACAAAGTCTCATCTGGGGTTTCCTTGGGATGACTTTGATCGGGGCTGGCTTGCATATCAATGCCCGTGCGAATGGGGGAGGGCTCGGTAGTGAGGCAAATGCCTCTTTGGTTGCATTTGGTTGGTTCGGCCTCACACTTGTTTCAATGGTGCTCCCATTGCTCATCGATTTCACCGACATGTACCATGCATTGATAGAATTAGCATATGCACTAATGATAGGTGCACTCTTTCTCAATCATCTAGTTGCTCTCGGCGGACGAGGAGATTCACCGATTCAGGTTTCATCTTGGTTCATTATCATGGCCCATCTTTCGATGCTTTGGGCTCTGTTGGTCCGCACTTGCAATCTACTCATCAGTGGCGATCTTGCTGCGGAGATGGAACTTGCAGACCTTGCATGGTTTGCTGACAGAGTAGTGTACGGTTGGTTCCCTCTGGCGATGTTCTTGGCAGTTCTATACCATGTGATTCCTAAAGTGAGTGGTGCACCGATATGGAGTCGTTCCTTGACTTTGGTATCCTATACACTTGTTTTCGCCAGTGTCCCAGTTCTTGGGATGTCGGAAACAGCGGTTTCGGGAGATGTAATGTTGACTTTCACTGCGGTATTGACGGTGGTTGGATTGATACCTTTGTTAGCGGCTTCTTCAAATCTGATCTCCACAATGCAGGGACGTTGGGAAATGGTTGTTGCAAATCCAGGCGGGGTCGCATCAGCAAGTGCAACTCTTCTGCTTCCGATATTGGCACTATTGGGTTTCTTTTCCGCACTCGATGCCCTGAATGGCTCGCACAACATGGGTGGTGTTCAGAGCACCGTGGACCATGGAATATTGTGGACCGTTGGCGGATTGGTCGCCTTGGCCATCTGGGGTAGTCTGTTTCCAGAAGTGGTTGGTCGACGCCTCTCCAGTCTATCCAAGGCCCGATGGGCTTTCTGGCTGATGTTGTTAGGTGGTTTTGGTTCGACAGTGACTCTGTTGATGGCGGATTTCGCTTCCAACTCCTTGAGTGATGCAGGTGTCGAGGATGTCAACAGCCATCTAGGTGGTTACTACCTGACTTCTGCAGCCTTGTTCTACGGAGTTGTTATCGCTACCTTCATCGGTACTGTCAATCTGGTTGCGACTCAGTTCTCTGATGAGGTCGAGGAGGATGAGATACCAGCTAGTGTAGGCATGGCGTCATTCCACCTGAATCCAGGAACCACCAGTATCAGGGACCTTGTCTCTAGAGGTGTTGGAGTCGATACAGAAATTCTGGTTTCGGCTCCTGAAGAGGAATCGGAAGAACCGAGTTCAACAGATGTCGGAGTATCAGCAGCACTCCATACAGACGATGGTGTGGTGATGCCTGTACCCGAGGCTGCGCCTGTGGACTCCCTTTCCTCCTTCCAGTCAGAACTTGTGGATCTTGCTCGTTGGTTACATGAAACCGGAACCACTACGATAGACCTCTTCATGAAGATGGATCTGGATAGTGATGGACAAATATCTCCATTCGAGATACGAGAAGGATTGGCCTCTCTTGATATCGCCGACCTCCCGCCATGGGATGTTGAGAAGATGGTTTCAGCAATGGATCTTGATGGAGATGGAAAGGTCAACATTCCGGAATTGGATATCCATATGCTGAAGATAATGAATTCACTTTCAAAGGAATCCAATGATGATTCCGAGGAAGAGGAAACTGAAGAAGAAGCCACAGAATCTCTTGATGAGAGAGAGCTCAACAAGATGAAGAAGGCGGAACTGGTCTCCATGGCTGAAGAACGAGGCCTTTCATCCATCGGCACCAAGGGCGACATCATTGCGCGTTTACTCTAGTCGAGAAGCACGCATTTCAGGTGCAGGAATACTTGAGTACCACAATAGGCGCATCTAAGTTCAGTGGCTCTTGTGAAGGAATGAGGTAGTGATTCAATGCGTATCGGATTGGTTGGTAAGCCTAATGTGGGCAAATCGACATTCTTCTCCGCAGCTACTCAATCGAAGGTGGATATCGCCAATTATCCATTCTGTACCATTGAGCCTAATGTAGGGGTAGCATTTCTACCGGCACCACTGCCGTGCCCTTGCAGTGACTTGAGAACAGCCAAAGAGGCGGATGGGCGCTTGGAACCAGTTTCGGGAAATGATGAGAGGAAAGGTAGCATTTGTCAACCACGTACAGGTTCCTGCACCGCCTATAAGCGTCTCATTCCAGTATTCATGGTCGATGTAGCGGGTCTTGTTCCTGGTGCTCATAGTGGACGCGGTCGCGGCAATGAATTTCTTTCGGACCTCGCTCGTTGTGATGCTTTGATTCAAGTTGTCGATGCTGCTGGAACCACAGATATCGAAGGCAATCCCATAGGAGTCAGTGAAGATGTCCAATCATGTCAAGATTCGATAATGGAAGAGCACGAGTTTCTGGTTGAGGAATTGAGTGCTTGGATCCATGGTATAATTGCAGACGGTTGGTTGAGAGGAGCTCGAAGAACACAAGTTGAAGGAAATAAAGGAATGGTCACCTTTCTGCATGAGAAACTCAGTGGTTTGGGAGCCACTCCACAACAAGTGAAAATGGCATTGGAGACGTTCAGAGAGAATGAAACCGTAACTGATCAACCATGGGACTGGGGTGTTGGTTTGAAAAGAGCCCTTGCTGAGCAACTTCGCCGCGCCATGTTCCCGATTCACGTTGCTGCTAACAAGGCCGAAATTGCTCCAGGCGAATCATGGAAGACTCTGCAGAGCAGACTT
>CALCOQ010000206.1 GCA_937897005.1 uncultured euryarchaeote | reverse complement strand
CTCAACATATTCGTGAGCCTTCTGCATATACTCATTGAGAAGAGTAAGGTCGTTATCGATGACCCCCATCAGGCTCAGGTTCACCAACGTCTGGTCAAGAGGTGCGTTGCCTGCTCTTTCACCTACTCCCAATGCGGTTCCATGAATGACATCGGCACCGGCTTCGACAGCAGCAAGGTTGTTCGCCACCCCTAGTCCTCTGTCTTGGTGACCATGCCAATTGATCTCGATATCTCTGCGTTTGACCCCCGCATCAGGGATGACTTCACTCTGAATGAACTCCAGTAGTTTCCTGGTACCATTAGGAGTCACATGACCACAGGTATCACAGACACAGATTCGATCAGCGCCCAGTTCAATCGCACGGCTGTAAATGGCCTTGATATCTTCTGGTTTGGAGCGAGTGGTGTCTTCGGTCACGAACATTACGGGAATATCGTTTGAAATCGCGAACTCCACTGCTTTGTCCAAGGTGGAGAGCAGTTTCTCCATCGTCCAACCTTCAGAATACTGGCGTATCGGACTGGTGCCCAGAAAAGCACTGGCTTGGATCTGAATCTCATGCTTGGCCTGTAATTCAACCAACGGTTCAATATCGCTGATAATGGTTCGAACTGCACAACCTGGCCTGATCGAGAAATCATTCTCCTTGATATGAGTCAACATCGCATCGATATGGTCGATGTGAAAAGGTCCAGCTCCGGGGAGACCAAGATCAACTTTCTGCATCCCCAACTTCTCCATGTATGTGAGCAACTCGATCTTCTGCTCGATCGTAGGGTTGCGAGCGCTTGGGCTCTGCAATCCGTCGCGTAGAGTCTCGTCATCAAACCACACTCCGTGAGGGTGTTCATCCGGGTTGCGAGTAATGTTGTAATCGATGATATTCCAATCGTGAATCAAATCTCCTTCCTGCATGAATACACCGTCCGCCGCGCTCTGACAAATGTCGAGAAGAAGTGCTCAGACTTCAATTCGACGGCGAAGAATCATTCCTCTTCAGAACCATCTGCCAAATGAATCTGGTCTTCATCATCCACTAATTCTGCTGGCAGACGGGCCGAGAAGATGATTTCATCAAGGAATCCACCCTTCTTCTTGTCTCGAAGTTCCATGACCCGTGTTCCCTTGGTTGATTTGCCAGTTGTCTCCTTGGTCTGGTCAGCACGTACTCGAATCATCATTCCCTTGTTGGTCAGAAGGAAAATCTGGTCAGCAAGATCCGGAATGGTGTGGACTCGAACTATCTCATCACCACTTTCTTCATTGAGTTTCATGGTCTGGACACCACCTGCTCCACGACTGGTCTTTCGATATCCGTCACGTTCCTGTGTGAATTTCTCTGTTTTGTCATTCCACACTTTTTCACCATTCTCATCGAGGACGTAATGCATTTCTCCATCACCTAATCTACTGCGTTTTGCCATACCGAATTTAGACATGGTGAGTACTTGTGTCTCTTCATTCGAAGTTGCAATCATTCCTACAACACTGTCGCCATCTTTCAATTTCATTCCTCGAACTCCTGCAGTCACCCGTCCTTGAACCTTCACGGTATAACCGGTTGAACCGTCTGCAAGCTCCTTGGTTTGGCTGGGTTTGAATCTGCAAGCACGACCAAATTTAGAAACCAAGACAACGTGATCCTCGTCTGTTGCCTCGCGTACTGCAACGAGAGTGTCTGTATCTGTTTTGAATTTCAAAGCAAACTTACCATTACGATTGATTCGCGTATATTCACCAAGTCTTGTACGCTTGACGATACCCTCGTGAGTAGCGAATATCAGATAATGACCCTCTGGATTCTCTTGGATCTCCTTGGATATCGGCAGAATGGTGACGACTTTCTCTTCTTCACGAAGATGTTCGATCAAATTGCGGATATGACTTCCTCTACTATGTCGGCTACCCTGTGGCGTCTCCCATGCCTTGAGACCATAGACGCGCCCTTGATCAGTGAATATCAGTAGCCGGTCCTTGCTGAAACAAGTCAGGATGGATTTCGGGAAGTCCTCATCTTTTGTTGCGACTCCCTTCAAACCCTTGCCGCCACGGTTCTGGACACGGAATGCCTCTACAGGGAGATGACGGATGTAATTATCTTCAGAAAGAGAGATGACGATGGCTCGCTCTTCCACAAGGTCCTCACGATCCATCGACAGTGGCATTGGATCGATGTGGGTACGGCGCTCATCACCGTGTTTGTCGACCAGTTCATCCAATTCTGTCAGCAATATCTCCAACTGGCGAAGGCGACTTCCCAGAATGGAGTTGTATTCAGCGATAGAAATCTTGAGTTCATTGAATTCATCATCGACTTTCTTTGTATCCATTTTAGAGAGTTGATAGAGACGGCGCTCAGCAATGGCCTTGGCTTGAGGCTCGGTGAAATCGAATTTCGCTAATTTCCCAAACTTGACTTCGCCGCGCAGGATCTGTTCGAAATGTTCTCGACTTTCAGCCCCCTTTCCTGCTGCAACGACATCATCAATCCTCAATTGGGCCTTGACCAGACCCTCCAGGACATGAGCACGGGCTTCTGCCTTGGCAAGATCGAATTGTGTTCGACGACGAATCACTTCCTCTCGATGACGTACATATGTATGTAGAATAAGGCGTAGATTCAGTAGAATAGGCTCTCGGTTGATGATTCCCATCATGTTGGCAGAGTATGATTCCTGTAATCGGCTGGAACGGAACAATTGGTTCAACACTGCGTGAGGGTCTGCATTCTGTTTGACTTCGATGACCACACGGATTCCTTCTTTGCTGGATTCGTCGCGGATGTCTCTGATGCCTTTCACGACTTCCTTGCTGACCAGATCTGCAATCGCCTCCAGCATCCCCGCTTTCTTCACCTGATAGGGAATCTCAGTGACGATGATGCGCTTTCCTTTGTCATCATCAAACACTTCACACTGAGAACGGATATGGAATCTACCATGTCCAGTCTCATACATTTCGCAAATGCCATCAATACCGTGAATGGTTGCACCGGTCGGGAAGTCTGGACCCTTCAATATCTGCATGTATTCTCCAACATCGATATTTGGAGGATCTTCTGCATCACCGACATCTTCTCCTTCCTCCAGTATCCTTTCGACGTGCAGATGAACTGCGGAAGCAACCTCACGAAGATTATGAGGTGGAATCTTGGTCGCCATTCCCACAGCGATTCCATCACTTCCATTCAAGAGCAGATTAGGAAGTCTGGCTGGCAGGACTTCAGGTTCTTGTTCGGAATCATCAAAATTAGGGTGGAACTCCACAGTATCTTTCTTGATATCCTCCAGCATGTGTTTTGCCAGACGATCGAGTCTACTCTCGGTATATCGCATAGCGGCAGGAGGGTCTCCGTCTATACTGCCAAAGTTTCCTTGACCATCGACCAATGGATATCGTAGACTGAAATCCTGTGCCATTCTGACCATGGTGTCATAGATCGATTGGTCACCATGAGGGTGATACTTACCCATCACTTCACCAACTGAACGCGCTGATTTGGAGTATGAACGGTCAGAGGTATGTCCCGCTTCATGCATACCGAAGAGCACTCGACGGTGCACGGGCTTCAGTCCATCTCGTACTTCGGGTAATGCTCGTCCAATGATGACTGACATTGCATAATTGATGTATGATGTCTTCATCTCTTGATCGACAGTATGTCGAATCTGGGTATCAATAGGGTTCGGGGGTAATTCTTCGTCGCTCATCCAATCACCTCATACATCCACATCGGCCTCTGCCGCATAGCGTTCAATGAAGGCCCGTCGATCAGGCACATCGTCACCCATCAAGGTTTCAAAGAGCGCCGAAGTCTCGCCATCATCACTGAAGTCATTTGCAGTGACCTTGAGCAATGTCCTGAATTCAGGATCCATTGTAGTGTTCCATAATTGATCAGGATTCATCTCTCCAAGACCTTTGTAACGCTGGATGCCAATCTTCGCATCAGGATTATCAACTCGGAAATCATCGATGATCGCATCCCTTTCTACATCTGTGTAAGCGTATTTTGAACTTCGTCCACGCGATATCATGTACAAAGGTGGCTGTGCTATGAACACGTTTCCTGCCTCGATGGCCGGGCGCATGAAACGCCAGATGAAAGTCAGGATCAGAGTGCGGATATGGGCACCATCCACATCTGCATCTGTCATTATGATTATCTTTCCATAACGAAGTTTTTCCACATTGAAATAAGTTTCAACATCGGCCAATGATTCCTCACCCTCAGACAATACAGGTGGATTTCCAACCCCGGCACCGAACGCCTTGATCATTGTTTGAATCTCATTGTTCTGGTACACCTTGGCCTGATTCCTCAATTGTCTTTCAACGTTCAATATCTTTCCACGAAGTGGCAATATTGCCTGAGTGCGCCGGTCTCGACCAGTCTTGGCGGAACCTCCTGCAGAATCACCCTCAACGATGTATATCTCGCATTCCTCTGGGTTTCGGCTTTGGCAATCAGCGAGCTTTCCTGGCAGCCCCCCTCCCTCCAATACTCCTTTCCTGCGAGTCAGGTCGCGTGCTTTGCGGGCTGCTTCTCTTGCTTTGCTCGCAAGAACTGCCTTGTCGATGACTATCTTTGCTACCGAAGGATTCTCTTCAAAATGCTCAGCAAGTTTCTCATTGACGATGCTCTCCACTATTCCAGCAACTTCGTTGGAAACGAGTTTGTCCTTTGTCTGGCTGGAGAATGAAGGGTCAGGGTGCTTGACACTGAGTACCACTGCAATCCCTTCACGTACATCATCACCCGAGAGTTTGTCGATATTCTTCAGTAGGTTACGGCTCTTAGCATAACGATTCAACGACCCTGTCAAGGCACTACGGAGACCGGATAGATGCGTCCCCCCATCTCGATTTCGAATGATATTCGTATAACATTGGATGACTTCGTTGTAAGCATCAGACCACTGCATGGCTAATTCAACATGAATCTCACCTTCTTCGATCTCGCGCATTCCCTTGATGTGGACAACATCGCTATGGATAGGGTTTCGGCGTTCATTCAATTGGCTAACGAATTGTGAGATCCCCCCCTCGTATTGATGTTCAACAACTTCTGGTGAATCGCCTCGTTGATCGATGATCACGATCTTCAACCCGGCATTGAGAAAGGCCGTTTCCCGTAATCTGGTGTTGAGAATGCCATAGTCAAATTCAGTGACTGTGGTGAAGATTTCCATGTCTGGTTTGAATGTGATGACTGTTCCTGTTGAACTACTTTCACCAACCACTTCCAATGAACCCTGTGGCTCACCACGGGCATAGGTTTGTTCGTACAACTTACCATCTCGCTGAATTGTCATTTTCAGCCATTCAGATACTGCATTCACCGCAGAAACGCCGACTCCATGCAATCCACCAGATACCTTGTAGGATGAATTATCGAATTTTCCACCAGCATG
>CALCOQ010000205.1 GCA_937897005.1 uncultured euryarchaeote | reverse complement strand
GAGTGTACTTCCACCTACGGAGACGGTGATGCCATCCATATCAGGATGTCTGACGAGAGCGGATACCTGCTTGATAATGGCATTCGTGTCACTCTGAAGTATGTGCCCATTGGAGCCGGAACTGCAAGTGTGTTGAAGACCTTCAACCTCGAGATCTGAGGCTGAATAACACACAGCATCGCCAATCAAAGTGGGCTTGACGGCCATCCCCTCACGGGGGGTGTGCCGTTCAGGTATGTGTCAGGGCCATTCCCTCCAGTTCATCGGAGGGTTCGGGTCCCAACCAACGGTTGATACCCAGTTTGCCTTCGGGCTCATGGGGAGCACCCAGGTGATCCAGTGTCAGTACAGTGTGTGGCTTTCGATTGTGACGGCGTCTTGGTTGATGCTGTATCATCGTGGCGAACACTGCACGACCACTTCGGAACTGATGCCACAGAGATGCTTTCTCGTTTCATCGCTCGTGAGATCGATGATGAGGAGTTCATGCGCCATGACATCCAGTTGTGGAAAGCGGTGCAGGCACAGATACACAGGGACGAACTGTTTCGAGCATTCTCCGGCATCCGTCTGATGGATGGGGCCAGAGAAGTAGTGGAGGAACTGAGGCGTCGAGGAGTGCTGGTGGTGATCATCAGCGCTGGCATTGATATGTTTGTATCCTCGATTGCTGGTATGCTGAAAGTAGATGACTGGATTGCAAATGGTTTCAACTTCGACTCAGAAGGTATGCTTCTCGATGACGGAGTCATGCGCGTGAGTGCACATGACAAGGCGAGTGTGATTCAACGTGTGTTGGAGATGCATGAGTTGTCTGCAGAGAACGTGGTCAGTGTTGGAGACAGTGACGTCGACCTGTCGATGTGGTTGGAAGGTTCAAGATTCATCGGTTTCAATCCGAGCAGAGAGACTTCCAGACTCGCTTTTTCCGAGGCAGGCGTACCAATAGTGGAGAGTCGGGACCTCAGGGATATATGGGTACACCTCTATGGTGAAGAATTCCACCCGAAGGAATGAAGCCTTTTCTGAGACTCGGCCAAACGTGGCGAATCGCAGGGCAGTGTCGATTCTATTGACATCACTATTGCTGTTGAGCAGTGGCTGCCTTGGAAATGATGATGTTTCAGAAGAAACCTCCAATTCCGTCGCAACAGCAATTGAATTGGTCGTATGGTCGACATATGAGGTTGATTCAAAGGAGGAGGAGACTTTTTTGTCCACTGTGGATGAATGGATGGAGACCAACCCTGGAATAGAGGTCAAAGTGGAACCTAAACCCTTCCTACAGGCAGTGAATGCGTACAGGGTGGCTGCTCTTGGTGGGCAGGCACCGGATCTGATGCGATTCTCCAATGATCAATTGGGCAGTATCGCACCTATACGGGATCGTGGTAGTCCATTGTTGGAGGACTTGAGACCGTGGTTGTCTCCAGTCCAGAGAGAGATATGGGATTCTGTTGCATTGCAATCAATGCGATATGATGGCGACCTGCTGGCTTTGCCGGTATCACAGGATTGCGTGAGTCTATTCTACAACAAGGCACTCTTTGATGAAGAGGGTATGGAATACCCGAATGATGGTTGGACCACAGCCGATATGCTGGAGGCTGCACAGCAATTGACATTCGGTGAACAAGTCGGTATCTCGATTCCGACAAAGGACCCCTATCGCTGGTTCGCTCTCAACAGCGGTCATGGTGGTACATTGTTCACCGATTCAGGAGTTCCTAATCTTGATGGTGAAGGGTCAGCACAGGCAATGGAGTTCTGGCTTTCATTGGAACTTGAGCATGGGATAGTTCCCACTGGGACAAATATCGAGACCATGAAGAATCATTTCGTGGAAGGTAGGGCAGCGATGATCATCGATGGACCATGGCAGTGGCCAACCTATGAGAAGGCCAAGATCGACATCGGTCAGGCATTGTTGCCAATAGTTGAAGAGACTGGTCTTAGAATGTCACCGATGGTTGGATTCAAGGGTTGGTCAATCTCTAAACAGAGCCCGAACAAGGCTGCAGCTGTAGCATTGGCATTGTATCTTTCAACCGAGGAGGTTCAGAAAGTAGCGGCGAAGGAGACCCGTACGATGCCGGTCATAGAATCCTTGTATGTAGATGAAGAGTTGCTGGCCGATGATGTATTAGCGGGTTTCATCGCTCAAGCAAGAGAAGGATTTCCCGCTCCCACAAGTAGAGCGATGACCAAGATCTACACACATCTACCTACTGCAATGGAGAACGCATATCTAGGGACCAAGACTGCCCAGGAGGCTCTCAGTGAGGCGAATGAAGATTTGATTGCGGAGTTGGAATCATGAGAGTCATCGTTGCTCTTTCGTTGTTGTTCGTATTGTTGACACCCTTGGCTGCAGGCCAAGGATTCACAGTGTCTTCTGATGGAGAGGTTGCAGGTTTCAAGCGAGTACGCGTCGATGTATTCTTCGATGCACCCCCCGAAGCAGGGAGTCTACAGTTCCTCATCGATGGGAATGCCCATTCAAGGGTTGAGATCTCAGCAGATTCAAGTGAAGGATTTGCAAGTCCTGCTGTTGGAGAATGGTATGATGATTGCTGGACCTCCAATGATTCTGGCACCACATGGAGTCCGATACATCGTGATGAGAGCGGCATTCCATGGGCCTTCATCGTCGCTCAGGAGGGTGCAGCCATCAGGTGTGACCTGACGGGGTTGCCTGCAAATCAAGAAGCACTTCTCACAATATCTTTCTCAACCGATACTGGCGTTGAGAGCGTTGAACTCACAGTTCTGGCGAGTACAGTTGATGTTCTCCCACCACCGCCTCCAATGGCACCTATACTCTATGCGATAGGCAGCATAGTCCTCTCTCTCATCGTCTTGTTCGGGTGGTTACGTTGGAAGGACAGGGAAAGCAGTCATCGTCATGGATTGGCTTTCGTGCTACCAGCGGTTCTTGCTTTGGCAGTATTGAGTTTCTATCCAGTGGCATATGGAATCATGTTGTCATTCACGGATGCTCATGATGAGGCATTAGGCGATGAGGAATTCAACGGAATCGATAATTTCGTCGAGGTCTTCAGTTCCGAGGGTTTCCTCAGGGTGATGATTTTCACTCTTGTGTGGACGATTGTCAACGTTCTCTTCCATGTTGGAGTAGGAGGTGCCTTGGCATTGTTGTTACAGCAGAAGATCAGAGGCAAAATGGCTTATCGTACAATGTTGTTACTGCCGTGGGCAATTCCATCATACATCTCAGTCCTGGTATGGAAGGGGATGTTCCATCCCGAAGGAATGATCAATTGGTTCCTAGGTACACAGAGCGATTTCTTTTCGGGAGTCACAGAGGCTCAGACAATGGTGATACTGGTCAATATCTGGCTCGGCGTTCCATTCATGATGATGAGTATCAGTGGTGCCCTGCAATCGATTCCCGAGGATCTGCATGAGGCTGCAAAGGTGGAAGGGGTTAGCGACTGGGCGAGACTGCGCCATATCACACTCCCATTGCTCAAACCGACGGTCATGCCGTTGGCGT
>CALCOQ010000204.1 GCA_937897005.1 uncultured euryarchaeote | reverse complement strand
TTCGACTGGGCTGATTCGAATGCTAGTTTGTTCCCAAGAGTCTCCTGAGTCTGTGCTCCGCGACATATACACACCTTCATCTGCTCCAGTCCAGATATGATAGGCATTAGATTCTGAATCAGTTGCAACTTCGGAATTCTTACGTGGATAAGGTGTACCAACATCCTCGCCCATGGTTCTATCAAACCAAGACAAACCATTGTCATCAGAAACGATGACGGTGGGTGTTTCAACTCTGGGTGTCACGTATACTGTGCCATCCGGTGCAGAAGTAATGGCTCCATGAAGTCCGCCATTGGTTGTAGCCAATCCGAAAATCTGTCCTCCTGCCTCAAACGTAGCTCCGCCGTCAAAACTGGTGAAACAGAAAATACCTGCGAGTTTGTTGTAACAATAGTACACAGCCGTCTCATAGAGTGCTTGAGAGAATTGACCAGGGATGCCGTACCCACTACTCGTCCATGGGCCGGTTGCCAGTTTGATGTGATCATTGATTGGAGTCGTACCAGAGTCATGTGGATTGCCCAACCAGGATTCCCCATCATCATCACTCCAGCATATCCAAGATGTCTCAAGACCCTGCATCTGAACAGCGAATATCCGGTCGGTAACAGGATCAACCCAACCCCACGGGTCGTTGGTCTGGAATGCGCATTGAGGACCTGACACGTCCTCCCATGATTCGCCATAATCACAAGAACGCATGACTTTCTCAAGGGCGATGAAGAATACGCAACCACTGGATGTGACGCCAATACTTGGTTCAGGTGCATCTTCGCCAACATCACTGAAGTTGAAAATCAAAGGTAGTGGTTCGACATCAACGGGCAGACCGTCAGCCCCTGTCACGAAGATGCCTTCGGGGCCAGAAGGTTCCTCCGGTGGAGCCGGAGGTGTATCATTTCCGAAACAACCTGATAGTGAAAACGATGATACTAGGATGCACATGAGCAAGGCCTTCACTCGCATATGCATATCGACCACGTAATTACGCAAGTATCTTGCCCCACAATAATCATTGATGAGAATTGAGATGAGCGGCTAAAACTGGCTTTGTAAAAAACTAAAATATTGAACCTACTGATTAGACTAATCGATAAGCGTATTTTGAAACCCAACCAATCATCAAGAGAATCATGAACCATGCAAGAGAAATTCTTGCAATTCGTGAAGTGATAGCCTTTCTCCTTGTCTCTTTTTCAATCTCTTCGAGAAGTGGAGCGATGGGGTCAGCCCTGCTCATGTTGACTCGGAGACGTGCAAGAGATTTCAAGCGAGGGGTAACGTGGGCAGTCTGATGAGCGAGGTACCCGAAGGATTCGTGATGCCTGAAATGACAGATCCACGGATACGACCTGCTGCATCTCTAGTGATTTCGCGTGATAGTGATGGCGGCGCTGAAATCCTATTTTGTCACAGAGTTTCCCAGATGCCATCATTTCCTGATTTCTGGGCCTTCCCAGGGGGCGGTGTGACTCGATATGACCGCGTTGCTGCTAATGAATTATCTCAATTATCAGCTGATGAGGATGGCGCTGCCCTTTCCGCTTTAATGCGGGAAATGGTAGAAGAGGTAGGTTGGACGAATAGTGAAGAAGGCATTGTAATTGTTGACGACAATGTGCGAAATGAAGTAATAGAAAATGGCG
>CALCOQ010000203.1 GCA_937897005.1 uncultured euryarchaeote | reverse complement strand
GGAAAAACCTACCGGTGAAATGTATCAGTTACACCATGTTTTTCATTGTTCTGTAAAAGTCACGCTGTTAACTGCTGCATCCAATATTGCTTGATTATTCCAATCATCATCAGGTTTTCCGGGCTTTTTCATCTCTTCATACAGATTCAACGCGAACCTAGTCAACTCATCAACCACAGTCACTGAAGCCATCCGGGCACTTCGAGATATTGGATTCAGGTCGATGACGATTACTTCTGCACCCATCGCCACCAATGCTTCACAACGGTCTCCATCTTCCAATGGCACCAGTAACACGTCTGCTGACAATATTCCCTCTGAGTGGCAATTTGCTCTAGGCCCCTCCAGACCTGGAATCAACCCATCTGGTTCGCCACCTAGAATGCGTACGGATTCAACCATCCGGCTCCATTCATCTGCACTGAACCCATCTGGGGCTTCATGTTTGAGAGATTCCTTTGTTTTTGAGACGGAGGATATCAACAATCTCATTCTTTCTTCTGTTCTGTAGAAGATATTGATCTCGACATCTGCACCCATGACTGCAGCACATTTCAACAACTCTTCCGCAGCCAATGCTACTGTGTTTCCATTGAATGAAATGATTGGGTGTTCAGCCGCCATCAATCGTGCGGCTGCTTCTTTGGTCGCTTGCATTGCACTCTCAGAAGTCCTTTCACCCAATAGATAATCGAAAGCCTCTCCACGACCATGCGCAATAAGTGCAGAATCAGCCAACAATCCTGCTTTTACAGCCTCTTCGATCTTGGCACGCATCAAGAGCGATCTGTATCGTGGATGCGTTGGGTCGGCAACATGTTTCATTATTCCACCCCCTCAAACAGCATTGAGAAGTCTACATGAGAAACTCCCTGATTCAATGCACTGGCTGAAACCACATCGGCACCAGCGGTGGTGGCCAGATTATCCAAAGTAATTCCTCCACTGATCTCAAGAATAATATTGTCTTCAGTAACCCCTTCTTTGACTGCAGCATGTTCAGCACCGGACATGTTATCCAACATCATGACCATTGGTTGGCCATGT
>CALCOQ010000202.1 GCA_937897005.1 uncultured euryarchaeote | reverse complement strand
ACATCGAAGCCTTCTCGTTCCAAGGTATTGGCCAACAGGTTACGCCGTCCCTCGTTCTCGTCGGCGATGATGACCTTTGGCATTCAGGCACCCTAGAGGCCTTGGGTAACTGCGACCACATCAAGATGTCCCAATCCAAAGGTCAGTAACGGGGGATGCTGGCGTCTACTTGTCGTGACCAAAGGTCGATTCCACCTTCCATGTTGAAAAGTCTGCTTGCATCCCATCCTTCTTTCTCAAGAATCATGGCAGCCATGCTTGAACGTTGACCATGATGACAATGCAGAAGGATGTCCTGATTCTTGGGGATGTCATCAAGATGAGAAAGCAGGTCGATATGTGGAATCAGTTCATTCACGAAGTGCAAGGAAGAAATGCTGGCCTCACCAACTGTTCTTACATCGATGACATATGGTTTCCATCCACCATCCATTCTTTCGTTGACCGCCATTGGTTCGATTCTCTGAATCGCTGAGGCGATACTCGTGTCCTTAGCTACTGCAGGGCTGTCATCTCGGCAGTATTCTTCGATATCGAGCAGGACTTTGGCTTTACTTCGTTCAGGGTTCTTACTGACCTTCAGTCCTCGGAAACGCATCTCCAGTGCATCGTACAGCATCAGTATTCCACTGAGTACGTTGCCGATGTCCATGATGATCTTCAACACTTCATTCGCCTGTAGCGAACCTATGACCCCCGGAAGCACACCCAATACACCTGCTTCAGCGCATGATGGGGCCATCTCTGGAGGTGGGGGTCTAGGAAATATGTCCCGATATCCTGGTCCTCCTCGATGATTGAAGACACTCATTTGTCCCTCAAAGCGATGTATTGAACCATAGATCCACGGAATATCAAGAATCTCGCAGGCATCATTGATCAGATATCGAGTAGGAAAATTGTCGCTCCCATCAACAACCACGTCATGCCCTTTGAGAATCTCCAGAGCATTATCTGTAGTCATCCTCTGATTGAAGGTGGTCACACAGATGTCGGGGTCCAGTGCTTCGATACGGTCGCGTGCACTATCTACCTTGGGTCGGCCGATCGATTGACTGTCATGGAGCACCTGCCTCTGGAGATTGGTGACATCAACGATGTCATCATCGATGACGGTTAGATTTCCAACCCCTGCAGCAGCGAGATAGAGAATGACCGGTGAACCGAGTCCTCCTGCACCGATGACGGCAACCTTGGCCGCTCTGATGCGGGTCTGGCCTTCCACACCCACTTGAGGTAGAATCAGATGTCTTGAGAAGCGCTGAAGGTCAGCAGCACTCAACGGTTCGGCCATGTAAGGTCCTCAGTGGCTGTTCTCTTCAAGCCAACGCTCACAATCGATGGCCGCTTGACATCCCATCCCAGCAGCGGTTACCGCCTGTCTATATCGAGTATCTACCACATCCCCAGCAGCAAATACTCCTTCAACACTGGTCATCGTGAATTCTTTACTGATGATGTATCCATGTTCATCGGTCTCCACCTGCCCTTCAAGGAATCCAGTGATTGGTTTGTGGCCGATGGCAAGGAAGGCGCCTGTGGCTGGAATCTCCTCTGTCGAACCATCACGAGGGTCCTCCAACAAGGCTCCAGTCAAACCATCATCATCTGATAACCAGGCCTTGACTTGACGAAATGGGCGAATTTCGATCTTGGGGTGTTTGCTCGCCCTATCGAGCATGACCTTCGATGCCTTCCAGGTATCCCTTCTATGCAGGAGGGTCACCTTGGATGCGAATCGAGTGAGAAATGTTGCCTCTTCCATGGCCGAATCCCCGCCGCCAACGACCAGAACCTCTTCATCGCGGAAGAAGGCCCCGTCACAGGTGGCACAGGTTGAGATTCCGCGCCCTTTCTGTGTCGCCTCATTCTCAGCATCGAGCCAGATGGCTTCGGCACCGGTGGAGATGATGACCGCATTGGACAGATATTGTTCTCCTTCGACGAAGACCTTGAATGGGCGTTCTGAAAAATCGACTCTTTCGACATTCTTGTCCTGCACACTCAATCCGAATCTCTCGGCCTGTTCTCGAAGATGCATCATCATCTCCGGGCCAGTCACTCCTTCGGGATAGCCTGGAAAGTTCTCGACATCGCTTGTCAACATCAGTTGGCCACCTGACATATATCCTGCGAACATCAATGGTTCCAGCATTGCTCTTGCAGCGTACAGGCCAGCAGTATAGCCAGCAGGACCACTTCCGATGATGATGACTTCGTGCACTTCGTCGGACATATCCACGGGTGGATAGATGAGTCCTTTGAATGTTGGCAATCTCATTTCTGGTCTGATGTCGGTAGACCTTTCAAGGGTGCATTGTTCGACGCAGCATGGATGTTCTCAGTCATGCTATCTGGGGACGTCATTTGACTCATCACAGAATTGACTGGCGGCTGGCGGCAGCAATGGGAGTTCTTCCTGATCTGGTCGCATTCGTACCCTCAATGATCACTCAAGTGGTCAATGGAGATGTAATGACCAAGGTCGATGAGAATACTGTGACTGCAGATCTTCCTGCCATCTCCTGGGAACTGTACAAGATCAGTCACTCATTGATCTGGACTTTTTTCTTGTTTCTGGCGATCTGGGGGTCATTGGAGATGCGTCTTCGAAGACTTGATTCTGGAGACCAGTTACCTGCTGGAAAATGGCTTCAGACTTCGATGAGCCCAAGAACTGCTGCAACCTTTCTCATCATTCCATGGGTGTTTCATATCTTCCTCGATATTCCTACTCATACCATCAAGTTCTTTCCAACACCATTCCTGATGCCGTTCTCAGACTTCATGGTAGATGGTGTGGGTTGGTCGACATGGTGGGTATGGGGATTGAATGCAGTCGCCTTCACCGTGGTCTGGTGGTTGATAAGAAAGAACGATGCTCAAAGAACGGCAGCAATGGCATCGACCGCACCGCGAGCATGAGGCGCCAATCGAGACTCCACATGTTCAGGATCGGCACCAGGTCCAATGATTCCGAGACCGATTGGTTTGTCATATTCCAATTGTAGTTCCAGAATCGTCTTCACAACTGCCTGACCCATCACCAGACCGTGTTGAGTCTCTCCCTTCTCGATGATTCCTAGACAGGCCGCACCATCGATATCATCTCTGCAGATCAAGCCTTTCACAGCCAAGGGAATCTCAAGACTACCAGGTACCCAGATGACCTCCACGACTTCGATTCCGAAGTCTTCGGCCCGAGAACGAGCTAACTCCAGCATGGTTTCGACATTCTCCCGATGGAAACGGGCGCAGACCAATGCGATTCTAGCCATGTCACTCCCCTGCCTGCATCATACGTTCAACAGTATCGACGACAGCCTGTGTCTTTGCATCGATTTCGATATTGACTTCATCTCCAGGTACTTTGCTTCCAAAACGAGTACGAGACAGAGTTTCTGGAATGAGGGCGACAGAGAATCCGGTTGAGTCTGGTTCCACCACTGTCAATGAGCATCCATCGATTGCAATGAATCCTTTTGCAGTCACATACTTCATCCATTTACTGGCGAGAGAGAAGCGCATCAATCCATCGCTATGAGACTCGATCATCGCGGTACAAGAGACATGGCCAGACATTTCATGCCCTCCAATCTCATCTCCTACCTTTGCCGCTCTTTCAAAATTGACAGCATCTCCTGCTGAGAGAGATGCCAAGGTTGTCAGATCCAGTGTCTCTTCAACGACATCGAACCAGACTCTATCTTTCGTGAAGCCAGAAACCGTCAAGCACACCCCATCGATGGCAATCGAGGCGCCCTGTTCGATGTCACTCAGATGCGGAATCTCAACACATAGTGAACCATCCTCGAATGATATCACTTCACCCAGACCTTGGACGATTCCAGTGAACATCTCTACACATCCTCAACAGAGTTTTCAACATTCCACATCTCGATGATTCGAGAGATTATCTTGCGGGTTCCATCCAAGTCATCAGATAGCCCCGCCACTCGAGTGACCTTGATATCAACAAATCCGCGTTCGATCAATGCATCTTTGATCGCCGTTTCAGCATGGTCCTGATCATAGCCTAGAGCGATGATATCAGGTTTGACCACAGGTAGGATATCGAAGATTGGAACATCGGGTGGATTTCCTATGACCACTTCATCCACGGTTTTGAGTCCCGCCACCATTCGACCTCGAAGTTCGTGCCCAGTGATGGGTTCATGTTTGCGTTTACGCACGGTTTCATCGTGCGCCACAACCACCGTCAGGTGGTCTCCTAATTCTCTTGCTTGTTCCAGATAGTGCAAGTGTCCTGCATGTAGCAGGTCGAAGACTCCAACCGCCATCACTCGGGTCACTGTTCCACCACCGATAGGATATCAGAGCCGGAGATGAAAGGGATTCCGCGCTGCTTGGCCCATTCTTGTGCTGCTTCTACAGACAGTGCTCCATCTCCCTCCGCTTGCAACATCTCTGCTCCAATGACAACTGGTTCCAGAGCGGCCAATCTTGCTATTGCAACCGCTAGTTCCGTATGTCCTTGACGCACGCTCAATCCACCTTCCGTTTCACGACAGACGGGGATATGACCGGGAGTCCTGAATTCATT
>CALCOQ010000201.1 GCA_937897005.1 uncultured euryarchaeote | reverse complement strand
CGACGGTCCTGATGTACAATTTGACTGGCAATGGAATCAAGACTCCATTCGAGGTGGTTGGCGCCACCCTCTCTCTGTACAAGACTGGTGGCTTGTCCAATACACAGAACATCTCGGTTTCGGTATTGTTCGATGGATTTGAGGAGAACAATGTCACTTGGAGTGAACGCGTCAATGGTGTCACATGGAATTCTGGTGGTGGTGGTCTTGGCTCTCTTGATGCTGGTCTTCCAATAGACATGGTAGAGGTGTTGGACGATGGTCGATATACATGGGATATCACTCAAGCTGCACAACTCGGGCATCTGTACGGTTATCAGACTGCATGGTTCATTTTCCGCACAGAGGATTCCAGAGCGCCTTGGCATGAGTTCGCTAGTTCAGAACATTCCAATGTGGAATACCGCCCTGAGTTGAATCTGACATGGAGAACTGGAAATGGATGGACACCCAGTGATGTAGGTGGTCAGAATCCCTCCAATGGACAGACGGTATGGGGTCTCAGTTCTGAGAGGCCAACTCATCCGAACCCACTGGTTTTGGAATGGAATTCAACAGATACCAATGTTTCAGAATGGCAGATTCAATACTCGACCAATAACCGTTTCATCGGCGATTTTGTAAACAGTTGTTCCTCACTTACCTGCGCCACGAGTTCCAATGGCACTCCGTTCTTTGATTTCGCAAATCTAAGTTTCTCTATTCCAGTCAATAGTTCGCTGACTATCGATGACTGGACTTATTGGAGAGTACGCTCGCTTCAAGGAGACAGAATTGGAAATTGGACCAGTGCCAACAGTTTCAGGGTCCCATCACCTCAGGGTACTGACGATGGGACTGGGAATTACAGTGTGACGCTCTACCGTGACAGTGTCTTCAGATATTCTGGCAGCCTCCCCACTGTTCCAGATACTTGGATAGACTCCTCTTCAACATCCACGAATCATGGTTCTTCCACTAATCTAACGCTTGGAATGTCTCACGGAGGTAATGGGGATTCTCGAATTCTCATTGAATTCGATCTTGATGAGTTGGCCTTTCCTACCAACATGATTCCAACTCAGACCCTGCTCAAATTGTATCGATATCAGGTGGTAGGGGTAACGCCGGTGACCATAAGCGCTCATGCGTGTGATTCATTTTCTCAGTCTGCGGTGACATTCTCATCTGCACCAGCCTGTAACTCCACAGAGATCACAAGGTCTACTCTCGGTATTTTCCCTCCTCAGGCTTGGGTCGAGTGGGATATCACTTCACTGGCACAATCGAATATTCTCTCCGGGAACCGTACATTGACGGTGATGTTGGCTGCAACGGGTACTCCTTCCACCATCACGATCTTCCGCTCCTCAGAATATTCAAATCTTTCATTGAGACCAAAATTGGTATTCGATTATGTCGATAATGCCAACGGTTCTGTTCCTCCAGCCCAACCTACCTTGCTCTCTCCATCGGATGGTCAGGTGGTATATGAGGCGGACAATTGGACCCTGTCTCCGAAAAGTTCTCCTCTATTCGAGTGGAATCCTGTTTCTGGCGCAACCGGATACATCTTGACCATCTCAAACGATACTGGACGGAACAAGTATCGTAGTTGGATGGATAGCGGTTTCAATGGCTCCTCTTATTCTCTGTCCTCGGCTCTTGAGGTGGGTGAGAGTTACGAATGGTGGGTGCAAGCGATCAATGGTAGTATACCAGGGCCCTCGAGCAGCCGCTGGTCCTTCGCGGTTGGAAATCCGGTGAATAATTCCTACAATGGTGACTTGACTTGGACTTATGAACTCAGACATGGGCAAGAGGTTCCCAAGTTCGCTCATCCAGATATTGGAGATGGATGGATCGGTAATCACAGTCTTTCTGCCAGCCACCCTGACGAAGATATTCTGGTTGGCCAAGGTTGTGGGAATGGTGCAGGAATCATGTTCATGCATGAGTGTAGGGGAATGTTCACAGTGGATATCTCGGATATTCCATTGCCAACAGATTCGAATGCACATTCAGCCAGTATTCGTTTCATCGTTTCAAATATCAACGTCCTTAATGGTGGGATGGGAATGACTTTGTCAGTTCATCCATTACTCACCCTGCCCTTCAATCCTCAAGCCAGCAACTGGAATGCATCATCGGCTGGAAATATGTGGAGCACCTCCGGATTGCAGCCTGGAATCGATTATGGCCCAGCACTGGATACGATATCCATTTCGATGATGTCCATGGGGCAGGAGCTGTGGTTGGATCTGACATATCCTGGCCTTGATCTGAGCACTGCCAATCATTTCATCCTCATTGGAACCACTGTTGGTATCGGTCAGATGTATGCTGAATTACATTCCAGTGAAGCCTCTGTTGAGCAAATGCGTCCATTGGTATTGTTCAACTACACCAATGTTGACAGTGTTGTGATCAACCCAGGGACTGGTATCAGTACAGATGCGGATACCAACGTGTCATTCACTCACACCCTCTATGATTTGGCCGGTGGTCTTCTGAGTCAGAGCGTTGATTGGTCCTCGGATAATGGGTCGATAGACAGCAATGGTCTGTTTACTCCTCACACTGTTGGAATATGGGACATCAGTGCTTGTTTCGGTGCGATATGCGATACAGTGCAGATAACGGTCAATCCTGGAGATGCTGTGTCGCACAGTGTCTCGCCTGAATCAGGACATATCACAGCAGATCAGACTCTCGATATGATGGCGTCAGTGGTCGATCAACATGGAAACATGGTCTCTGGTGAGACACTCACGTGGACACTGACGAATGGAACCCTTTCCCTGAGAAGTACTCCTCCGCAATACAATGAGGCCTACACCTTCGAACCGCACAACTTTGGTTTCCAGACGGTGACGGTCACGTGGAACAACATCGATATCGATGTCGTTGTCACAGTGGAAACCGGCGCTCCTTCGTATTTTGATATCTCACCATGTTCCAGTTCTATCAATGCTGGAGAAAATTGTCAATTCACCTACGTTCTTAGAGATGCCAAGGAGAATTTATTGGATATCGTAGAAGCAGGAATCCTCTCATGGGAAGTGGGAGACGGAAACATCACTCCAAGTGGTCTGTACACTGCTGACAAGGTCGGCACCTGGTTCGTGAATCTGTCTAGTGCCAGTGGTGCTTCAGCATCATCCAGTATCACTGTTGGATTTGGAGCGATTGATCATCTACGTATCGATGTCAGTAACAATACCATCACAGCTGATGAAGTGGTATGGATGAATACCACCAGAGTCGATGTCCGCGGTAATGAATTACTGGTGGAGTTACCTGAGTCTGCATGGACCATGCAGAGTGGCATGATGGTGAATGGCTCGCCTGCAATGTGGACTCCACATGAGGTTGGTAATCGCTGGGTCAAGGCTTCTCTAGAAGGTGTGACCCAGACGGTCTACATCAACATCGAGCACGGCACCATGGTTGCGATGGAGATAGAAAGGAGTCAATTGCGGAATGGAATCAATGTGGAAATGGTGGGTGATGAGATGACAACCGATGAAGATGATCGTGTTACATTGCGTGCATGGGGCAACGATGCCAATGACAATCGCTGGACGATAGAAGCGACCTGGAGTCTCAGTGTTTCACAAGCCTTTGCTCAATATTGTGATGAAAACAAGGTGGCACCAACTTGTTACTTCGAGGCTGATCTGGTAATGCCAACTCCATATGAGATGCGAGCTACCTACGCTCCAGATGACAGCACGGAATTCTTCACTACTCTGATATATTTCGATGTATCACATGGAGTCCTTGACAGCATGGAGTTTGATAGTGATGAGGGTCTGGATATTGAAACAACAGTAGATGACAAGATTCAGTTCAGTGTGATTCTACGGGATTCTGATGACAATGAGATATCTCCTGAATCGGTTGAATTTGAATTGTCAGGGACTTCATTGCTGGAGGGTGATTGGGCTGTATCCTTGAGTCAAGCGATGTGGGACAATGAATTGGAATGGACACCAGGACTGGTTGCAGAATATCATGATTTCAGGTCAGATGTCGTGGGCGATTACATCCTCAAGGCATCTATCGGCGAACTGGAAGAAGTAGCACATTTCAGCATTCTACATGGAAACCCAGTATCATTTGAGACCGTTGATCAACAAGGAAACGTAGTTTCTGGGTTGTACAGCATCATCGCAGGTCAGACTTTCCAGGTATCAATCATTGCTTTTGATTCCGCTGGTAATCAATTCAGTCAAGAGGTTGAATGGAGTGGTCAACAGCAAGGAACCAGTATCTGGACGTATTCTGACATTGGGCAGATCGTTGCACTAGGAGATGCGAAGTATGCCGTCTCATTGACCAAGTCCACCTCCGAGACAGGACCACAT
>CALCOQ010000200.1 GCA_937897005.1 uncultured euryarchaeote | reverse complement strand
GGTCAGCCGCACATCATGCTGTGATTCAAACATACCATTCTTCAAGGTGATCAAGATGCAGATTCCGAGGACAGCCAGTAATGGGAGGAGGAAGACCAACCACCATACAACTTGACTGGCTCCGGGAGCCTCTGCAGAAACGGGGATGCCCAACAACAGACCGAGGACCGAGACGCTCCAGAAAGTCCATTTGGTTCCATCTCGAATACGCGAAGGAATGGTGAAGCAAACGATTGAGCCGATGGTCACGAATTTGACCATCTGTAGATCCATGTTCGGCACTGCAGGCCAGCGTTCTGGGAAGTTACAGATCTGGTCGACCACGTTCATTCCGTGTTCGTCTGCTTCTACGCTTCTACCGGTGTGCTCTTCCAGACGAACTTGAAGCATGGCGGCGAGCGTTTCCATCGCCCTGAGAATATCACTTTCAGCAGAGCATCTGAGAATCTCTGAATTTCCATCTTCTGTTTCAAGGAACATTCCGTAACCTTGTCCACTTACACTCTTGGCATCTGTATGCAGTCCATGGATATCCTTGACCTTGGTTTTTGATGAACCATGTTCAAGATGTTTTGCGGTTGCAATGATTGAATCAGAACCAGCGGAGACAGTGGATTTCTTGGCTTCATCGTTGATTCTCAGTACCGCGTGTGTAGTGCCCATGCTGGGCAAATAGTGGTTTCACAAATGAAGATTCCCTATACAAAATGAGTATTTTCTTCACAACATCTGACCGTCGCCCTCTAAGATGAGAACCCTTTGGGTTCTACCATGGCCGAGCCTTTCGTTGCAGAAATGGTTGAGGAAGCCATACCTTCCAGAGGGGCCGAAGGCCTCAATTTCTCATTGTATGCGACTCTAGCAGTGATAATGTCATTCATCATCTTGGCAGCGTTCTTCGGCATCAAAGTCGAGGATGGCTCCGGTTCGATGGCTGTAATGTCAGGGCCAGAAGGAAACGAGGTATCCATATCATGGCTTGAGCCAGTCTACATGCCGCGCCATGAGGAATGTATCGACCCTGCCAATGGACAAGACCCCGGCTACGAAGGATATGGAGTAGGCTACGAGCCTTCCTTATCCATCGACAGTCAAGGAAACTTATTCGTCACAGCACACAAGGATCTGCGTTGGGGAGGGGAGGATTCTCCTATTCCCATCTTCCTCGACCCCGATGACCCAGGCTTGTGGTACGCATGTTCTGAAGGTGACGAGACCAGTTGGGATTACTGGGCCTCTTGGTTCTGGATCTCAAATGATGGTGGAAACAATTGGAGTCATGGGGCTGATTTCGAACCGACTCCCGGAAACATGCTTGTCGCCAATTATCTAGCTGGAGGTTCTGAATGCCTAGGTGATGAGGGGGACATCAGTGTCGACGCCAACGACATGATCTACTATCTGGATACTACTCTGGAGGATAACTGGTGGCACGTATTCAGTGACGGTGGCAACACGTACGAGATGGGAGTCTGTCAACGAATGAACACCATGGCTGCCGATGACCGTCCTTGGGTGGCAGCACAAGGCGATGGAATCATCCATTATCTCGGGAATTCAGGGGCGCCACCTCCAGAGTGCACAGGAGACTCTGGGAGGTATTGGTACTATCATTCTGAGAATGGTGGTAACTCCTTCTCGCAGTGTTACTCAGTACCGGGGGGGTGGTCAACGATATCTTCGCAACGGGATGGCCCTCACGTCTACATAGCGCAGGAAAATGCAGATTCAAACAGCGGAACTGTGCAGGTGAGAATCAGCGATGACCATGGACGAGGAACAGGATTCAGCGATGGTACATGGGCGCAACCGGTTGAGGTTGGTCCAAGAACTGGCAATTGCCCAGAAGGATATCCTGTTGTCAACAACAACGAGAAAGGCACTGTTGCAGTGGTCTGGGCGGATTGTCCAAATGGAGGGACTGGAGCGTGGGAGATGGAATTCGCCATATCATACGATAATGGCAGTGAG
>CALCOQ010000199.1 GCA_937897005.1 uncultured euryarchaeote | reverse complement strand
GCGCGTGTGATCATATCTCCAGGATTTGAACCATAATCAGGTTCAGTCAAGCCAAAACAACCGACCCATTCTCCACTGGCCATCTTCGGAAGATAGTGCATCTTCTGCTCCTCTGAACCGAAGGCGGATATCGGGAACATCGCCAACGAACCCTGCACGCTGGCAAAGGAGCGCAGGCCACTATCACCTCGTTCGAGTTCTTGACAAACCAGACCATAGGCGACATAGGACATCCCAGCGCAGCCATATTTCTCATCGATGGTCATTCCTAGGACGCCCATTTCTCCCAGGGCCTGCCCCCATTCCTCTGGAAAACGACCTTCTCGACAGGCCTCTTCGATATTGGGGATGACCTCCTCATCGACCCAGTCCCTTACCATGTCACGGACCATGATCTCGTCTTCACTCAATTGAGATTCGATATCATAGAAATCGACTCCTGCGTACGTCAACATCTCCCCTCCTGCTGTCGTGGCGATTGAAGGTGTTCATGAACTTTTCAGAAGAATTGATTGTTCAATCCTTGGAAGATTTTCCTTCAGCAGCTACTTTCTCAGCCTTCATCTGAGCCTTTTCTTGTTTGCGGATCTTGCGGCCCTTTGTGACATTGTACCACCAGCGTTGGAGAGTCTTGGAATTCATGTACAACATTCCCAAGGCTAATCCTGGAACACTGATAACCACCAGAGTAATTACAGCATAACCCATTAGGTCTTCTTCTTCTTCGACTTCCATTATTGGTGTCATTTTTGCCAATGCCCCGCTACTGGATAGAATGAAGCCCTTGTCGTCTTCAGTGCCCCAGACGTGCACCATCACAGAGCCACGTAGACTTCCGTGGTCTTCCACATCAGCAGCGGTGACAACCGCCCATGCGATCTTCCCCTCCATATCGTAAGCAGCCAACGCGTATGGTGCGACGTGAAGTGAGACCCTTCCATCTCCCATCAATGAACCACCGGTCAGTTCACCTTCCAGAGTTGAAAGTACCTCAGGATTATCGATTGCACTGGAAGCGGGCTCTTCGACATCGATGTACAGCACCGCGATACGCTTGCCACTGCCGATGAGAACACAGGAATTGAGTGAAACGCTTGGACATACGACATCCACCCAGGTATCTCCATCAGTATTGGATATCCAATGTACCTGGTCATAGGAATCGATCACTGCTGCTCCATCGCCAGCAGTTGTGACCACACAGACTCTTGTCTCTGGATGAGGATGGCATTCAATTGCAGTGATGGGGCTGTCAGCGATGTTGAGTTCATCGAATCCATTGGCTGAGGAATAACTGTGAATACTTCCATTTTCACCACCTAGATATGCGGTTTCTCCATTCCTGTTCCAATCGATTGCTTTCTGCCTTTCACCTTCGAGCACACCTCTTCCATCGACCGTTTCTATGGCGTGATTATCCATCACCAGTCTGAGGACCATTCCATCATCACCAACGATGAGAGCGGTCTGCCCTCCAGGATGCCATGATAATGCCTGTAGGTCTACATCCTTGTTCGACGTCAAAGAGACATCCTTCGAGCGGTCATCGGGTTTTGCTGCATCGATGAGATGGACATAACCATCATCGCCAACAAGCAATAACTGGTCACCCACGGGGCGTAGTTCTGCTTGAGAGATTCCTAGAGCCTGCTCCTCTATTGAACCGAATTCTTTCAGTTCAGCGATGGAATTCATCTCTTCTTCCGCCATCGCTGTCAGAGGAAGTAGTATCAGCACCATCAGAAGGGCTACAGCGATGCTGTTGTTGCGCTCCATGCAGGCCGGCAGGCGATACACCACTTCAGCCATTCCCAACCAAAATATCATTTCAGTGGTGCCGCTGGGTCCCCCCCATGGAGAGATTCGAAGTCAAGCGCGGACTTGTCAAAACAAATGGTGGAAATGCTGGTCTGGCCAAACTTGGAAGCCAATATTTCAATGATGTATCAAGTGGAGTGGCAGGGGGTTTCACAGCCTCATTCGGAATTCTTTCCCTGATTGAAGCAAACTATTCAGAGGATGGAAAACTGGTTGTTGAAGTCGAGCAGATGAAGGGCCAGGATCTGGACGAATTCCTGAATTCCGATGGTGGACGAGAATTAGCGATGGAATCGCGTAAGTGTTGGGCAGGCTTCCTCGATGAAGCGACTGGATACAATTCCAAACAAAGAGGTGACAAGGCGAAAGAGGCTGGGAAGAAGATATCCAAGGCCAAGAGCAATATTCGACTGGCGCTGAAGATGATTGAGATGTCATCTTCGATGACTCAAGAAACCAAAGAAGAAGCTCAGGCCTTGATAATTGAAGTGGAACAGAAACTGGAAGAAGGAAATGGAACACGAGCCCTCTCTTTGTCTGTTAAATTGAGTAAATTGGTTGAGGGATGATAGATGTCAGGCATGGCGGAAATGGACAGCAGCACCGTTGCCGCCATTCTTTCACCATTTTCTGAATCATGTCCACGCCTTGCTGAATTGGATGGAGAACAAAGTCGGCGTTTGGCTTGGATGATGGGCGCTGCACAAGAGGTCGTGGGCGTGGACCATCTGGTCGATGTCATGTTGAATGGAAAGAGCGCTGGTGGAGATGATGTGATCCGTTGCTATGTTGGCTTTGAGCCCAGTGGCAAGGCCCATATCGGATGGAAAGTGGTTTCCTTGACCTTGAAACGAATGCTTGAGAGCGGAGTCAATGTTCTCATCTTCATGGCAGATTGGCACGCTTGGGTCAATGACAAGTTCGCTGGTGACATGGAGAAGATTCACATCACTGCGGCTTACATGGAAGATACTTTTCGAGTGTTACTAGGAAACCCCATTGAAGGGGATGGCCCTGGAGAACTCAGATTTCAGTATGCAAGTGAGATAATGGACTCAGGAGATTATTGGGCGCGAGTGTTGCGTTGTTCCAAGAACATGAGTCTAGCGAGAGTTAGGCGCACCTTCACCATCATGGGAAGAACAGAGGATGCTGCCGATGATGATCTGTCAAAATTCTTCTATCCAGCGATGCAGGCTGCTGATATCTTTGAGATGGGCATTGACATCGCATTGGGTGGCATGGACCAGCGCAAGGCGCACATGTACATGCGCGAAGTTGCTGATAAATGGAAGTGGAGCAAAGCGACCTGTGTTCATACCCCGATAATCTCGAGTCTCAAGGCGGGGGTGAGAAAGGAGACCGCGGAGGTTGGAAAAGCAGGAGGAGTGTCGAAAGCGAGAATGGAGACTGCGGTGGTCGGGAAAACAGGGGGAATACTTGCTGGTGGACCAGATGACAAGATGAGCAAGTCAGATCCATCCAGTGCGATTCTCCTTCATGATGATGCATCAAGAATGCGGAAGAAAATGAAGAAACATGCTTATCTTGATCCAGAACAAGATGAGTCGACCGTTTACGAGTTGATAGAACACATCATCCTCCCAGAACTCGGCACCCTCCAAGTCACTCCAAACCCGAAATTCGGAGAACCAAGTTCGTGGAACGACCTTTCTTCGGTTCGCTCAGCAGTTGCTTCGGGAGAACTTCATCCATTGGATGTGAAATTCGCCGTCGCAGATGCATTGTCCAGCGGATTGGCTGCCCTCACGGCTCATTTTGAGGCTGAACCAGAGAAGTTGGCGGCGGTCAGTGAGATAACTGGCTGATCACAATTCTGCCAATGCTCCGACATATTCCTCAGGTTCGAGGAAGATTTCCATATCGAGATGATGTGGTTCGATGATTATCATCCAGCCTAGGTCGTAAGCGCTTTCATTGATCAGTTCCGGGTTTATCTCCACTTCACCGTTGACTTCAATCACAGAACCACTGAACGGTGACCTGAACGAGATTTTCTCTTCTGCAGTCCATATGCTGAACATCTCATCATCTTCCGCGAATTCATCTTCAGCATGTGGTAGGATGACCCGGAGTATCTCTCCAACATCCTTGGCCAAGAAATCGGAGACCCCAATGGTCACCTTGTCCTCTTTATCTTGATACCACAAATGCTCTATTGAGTATTTTCTTCTATGTGCAACCACGAATTCAAGAATTTCGTCCTCGACCATCTACATCACCTGCGGTGCGGCCGACAAATGGCCCTTATTTGAAGTCAGCGAAAACAGGAATCAATTCTTCAAGCCTAAAAGCATGGGATTAAATCGCATATCCCTTACGCATCATCGGTTACACATGGACTTCAGTGAGAACGAGGAGCACCTGATGATTCGTGAATTGGTCAGAGACTTCGCAGAGACCATATTGACACCCACTATCATGCATCGAGACAACACTCAGACCGCTCCTATTGAAGAGTGGCAATCTTTCGTGGATCTTGGCTTACATTGCATAACTGTCGAGGAGGAATTTGGAGGTAACCCATTGGATGACATTGCTGAGGCGATCATCGTTGAGGAATTGGCTAGAGTAGATCCTTCCTTTGCTGTCTTCTATGCGGTACACGTCGGATTGTGTTGCAAGACGATAACCCTGCATGGGAGTAATGAACTGAAACAAAAGTATGCCACCAGACTTGCTGGAACTGAGGTTGGGGCTTACTCTCTTTCGGAGGCAGAGGCAGGAACTGATGCAGCAGCATTGTCCTGCAAAGCGAAACTATCCGAGGATGGGGAGCATTACATCCTGAATGGATTGAAGATGTGGGTGACCAATGGGGAAAGTGCTGACATCTATGTTCTGTTCGCTAAAGTGGTCGACCATCCTGAATATGGTGTCAAGAAACATGGAGGAACCACCGCCTTCATCGTAGAGAAGTCCTTTGACGGATTCAGTGTCGGTAAGAAGGAGGATAAATTGGGAATTCGTTCCTCAGATACCTGCACACTGGAACTCAATGATTGCAAGGTACCGGTGTCAAATGTTCTCGGTAAGGTCGGCAAAGGCTTCGGTATCGCAATGAATGCTCTGGATAACAGCCGCATTGGTATTGCCGCTCAAGCATTGGGTATTGCTCAGGGCGCCTTTGAGGCTGCGCACAAATACGCGCATGAGAGAGAGACCTTCGGCAAACCCATCGCTCATCATCAGATGATCACAGCATATCTCTCCGATATGGCAACGCAGATCGAGGCGGCAAGATTGCTTGTCTACAAGGCTGCATATGCCAAGCAGATGCACTACGAACAAGGTGCTCCACGTCATTCCAAGGAGGCCAGTATGGCCAAGTTGTTCGCCGGCGACACAGCGATGTGGGTGGCTGAAAGAGCAGTACAGATTCTCGGCGGATATGGCTATGTCAAAGAATTCCCAGTCGAGCGTTTCTTCCGCGATGCCAAGATCACTCAGATATACGAAGGCACACAGGAAGTTCAGAAATTGGTCATCGCCAAGCACCTCTGAATCGGCCACCGCCGCCAGTTTCCGGAGCTATATCCAAACATCATTAGAGGCCGTCAACTCACCTTCTGTATTACCTGTATTCACGACTCCTCGTGGTTCAACGAGCATGATTTTACATTCGGAGTCAGAACGGGGTTTGTGTTGGACTCCCTTGGGAACCACATACATTTCACCCTCATTCAATTCAACGGTCTCGTTCTTGAATTCAATCTCCATCTTACCTTCGATCACGATGAAGACTTCATCGGTATCTGTGTGATCATGCCAGACGAATTCACCCTGGATCTTGACCAACTTGAACTGATAATCATTCATCTCTGCGATTATTCTTGGCGCCCAATGGTCCGAAAATTTGGATAACTTCTCCTTCAAATTGATTTTCTCCATCTTTTTCCTCTCCTTTGTT
>CALCOQ010000198.1 GCA_937897005.1 uncultured euryarchaeote | reverse complement strand
TTCCTCGATTGCGGGTTCTTCCATGAGTTCGGGTTGTGCCTGTGGAATCATTGTTCTCAGCGGCTTATCAGGCATCTCCTGAGGTTCCTCTCCCAACACCGGCTCTTCAATCTCCTCTTCCGCTTCCTCATCCAATTCAACTTCCTCGATTGCGGGTTCTTCCATGAGTTCGGGTTGTGCCTGTGGAATCATTGTTCTCAGCGGCTTATCAGGCATCTCCTGAGGTTCCTCTCCCAACACTGGCTCTTCATCCAATGGATCATCCCCCACCAATTCGCTTTGGATTTCGAGAATCTCTTCAGCAGGGGCCAATGCTGACGCTCGATTCTCCCTGTGTTCTGCAAGGCTCTGCAACTGCAACTCGCTGACTCCTCTGAATTCGATGGCTTCGAGTTCTTGTTCCGTTTGAGCGGCTTCAATGCTATCCCAATGAAATGCATACATCTGGTCATGGAATCGTTCAAATGCTTCTTCCTTGGCTTCTTCCAGAGATGAACGTTGCTCCTCATTTACTCCAACTATTCTGATCGAATCCACTTGATTGAAATCCTCTGCCATGATGATTTCACGCATCAATTGATTGAATTTCTCTGCTCTTTGGACCTCAAGATTCTGCTCCATCAAGGCATTGAGTCTTGAGGCCTCATATTCATTGAAACCTGAAAGGTCTAGATTCTCAAGCTCTTCTGAGTCTGTTGACAGCATGATGGTTTGTTTGGTATCCTCGAATCTTCGCTCTTGTTCTTCTCTAGCAGTATCCACTTCCAGATGTTCGATATTCATGGTGATCTTCTGCATGAGTTCTTCCGCCACGACTTCAGGAATCTCTTCAAGTGAGATCGCTCGATATTCTTCAATTGTTGAAGCAGCGCCTATCTGTGCATTGACCTCAGAGATCTTCTCTTCCATCTGTTGCTTGAATCCGGCTCTTTCTTGAATCTCCGGCATGGTGAATTCAGCAACTAGTTTTATTGGGTCTCCAAAGGTTATTGTGTCGCTGTATTCTTTGATTTCACCGCCAGCATTGACGATCAATTTGTAGGTGGTGGTGCTTCTTGTTCGGCGTTTCTTGTGATGCCTATAGAAATGGACGAATGCCTTGTAGTTCCCCGCTGGAGCGTTTTCTTCCCAGAACACGTTTTCGATCGGCTTTTTTGATTCGGCTCTCACATTCATATCGACATCGAGTTCTCCACCGCATTTCGAGACCTTGTTTCCACCATGCATTCTTTCACCACTGGGGCAGACCACATGCAGATCGAGGTCATTTCTGTCATTCCACATGAGAGAGAGTTGAACTTCTCCAGTCTTTGCTCCTTCTCTGTTCAGTCGTTGTTCCAGATCCTTCTTGGTCTTGTCATCGGCCTCGACCGCTTCGATTTCGGAGTCGTTCTGATCATTGATCTCAAATTGTCGTTGTGCCTCCATTGCCAGCATCTGTTCCTGACGCAATCGTTCCTGTTCAAGCGCTGCCTGATGTTCCTCTTGCTCAAGTTTCAAGAGGCGTTCTTCCTCTTCCTTTCGTTGCCGTTCCATGCGCTCCTGGAAAGCTTCCAACTCAGCCTTTTCTCTTGCTTTCTGGGCTTCGTATTCCTGCTCTTGCATCTGGCGTTTCAATTCATCATGAGCGATGGCATCCTTCATCTCTTCCTCATGCCTTCTTTGCATCTCCAATTCTTCTTTTTCGGCAGCGAGGCGCTCTTCTGAAGCCTTCTTACGCATCGCATCGGCGTGTATCTCTCGGGAGTCCAGGATTCCCGCTAGGCGCTTTTCGAATTCTTTGCGCGCATCGGTGAAGGACAGTTCTTCCTCTGTTTCTTGCATTTCATCTTCGCGCAAGGTGAAATCCATAGAATCCTCGCGCTGACGAATGATGAATGGGAGGGACCTTTCCCTGATAATCAGGGTAGCGATACCGTAGGCGAAACCTCCGCCAAGAGCACCTAACAAGGTCCAGTCAGCCCATGGCATGGACTCCCTACGGGAGTCAGGACCTAGTAATACCTACCTCCGGAATGAATGATTCATCCAATGTGGAGTTTCAGTCTCATCTTTCGTGTCTAGAAACAACTTCAAGGAGGTCCATTCGACCGATTCTCCAGATTCCGATAGGTGTGGTCAGCAGAGAGGCTATCAGCACGAAAGCTATTACTTCTAGAGATACAATATAGTCTATAGCCATCGGTATATAGAATTCCCAAGTGGTCATCATCGATGCAAATACGCCCATCATCGCGATGCTTGCAATCACTCCTGCGACCCCTCCTATCAGCCCAATGAATGAATGCTCGACAGTCAGAATTAGTGCTAGACGCATACGACTTGCTCCAAGAACGCGCAACGTAGCCAGTTCTGTATCCCGTTCTGCCAGATTCATCAACAAGGTGTTGAAAAGTACCGCTATCGCAAGTAACCCTCCAATGGCGTACATTGACTGCATGGCTCCTTCTTGTTGCTGAAGCACTGTGTTGAAGCCTTTGATCAGTGTTTCTTTTTCGACTATCATTATCGAAATTTCTCGCAACCCATCATCAACAGATTGGCCTTCTGAGAATGTCATGCGTACCCCATTTGCTTCGTAGTCAACGATATCACTCAGATCTGAACGATTGAAGACCATCATGCGTTCAATCTCCTGAATGATTCCCGTTATCTTCACCTCTATCACCGAAGCACCGTTCTCAAACTTCACTACCTCGCCCAATTCCCATTCCAGAAGAATCGACATCCCTTCATCGATCAAGACTTGAGGAGGAGTCGATCCCGTTACTGGTAATGAGCCATCTACGAGATTCACCCTCAACATCTTGTTGTCCTCAGTGGTGATTTCATCCAGTCCATACAATGAGAACGTCCGGTCCTCGCCCACTTTGTTTCCTTGATCTACGATGAACATCTCATATGCTGAGGAATTGTTCTGCGCCCAACTTGCTGCAGCATCACCATTATCGGGCCATATCATCGCCTGTGCCTCCCAATTGACCTGTTCATCAAGTCCTTCTTCGAAGACATTGGTGAATACCGCCATCATCATCATCATCCCTCCAAGAATCACCATCGAAAGTGAAAGTGCGAGCAATGTCACCATCAATCGTCCAGGCTTTCGGAAGGTCGACCTCAATGCAAATCCGAATCCCGGGGAAAGAGAACGTGTGGCCTTGGTCAACAGACGCCCTGGTGCCTTCTCACTTGATTGGCCAAACACATCCAGAGGTTGTAATCTAGAGGCACGAATAGCAGGTCGGATCCCGAACAGGAATATCAAGAGTAATGATCCTGCACCAATCATCATTATCAGGTCCAGATAATGATGAACAGTGACGATAGGCATGTCGAAGAAGGAGAAGTAGAATTCGGTGAATGCTTTGGTACCTATCGGTGAAACTCCCATCAATATCCCAAGAGCCAACCCGGGTATCCCCAACACCAAAGGAACCAGCATGTAGACGTTACGAATGTCTTTTCCTGAGGTGCCGATTGTTCTGAGTACGGCGATTTCTCGGGCTTGACTCTTGACCAAACGGTCTATTGAAACGGCAATGACCAGACCGCTGATGACCAATAACAATACGAGGACGAAAGGAGTGGATTTCTGGGAACCCTCAAGGTCGATGCGGAGCATCTCAGGGCTTTTCATTCCGCTGCGATCAATCACTTCACCCTCCATTCCATTTTCTCGCATATCAGACAGAACTCCATCTCTCAGAGGATTCAATTCCTCGCCTTCATCGACATCGCTGGTTGAAGCGATATCAAAATCAGGAGTTCCAGGGAGGTCGATGTGAAGTTCATTCATTGTACCAGGTTGGAATCCTGCGGTTTCTGCCAATGTATCGGCATCGAGATAGCCAACAATGAAATTCTCATTGTCCGGGAACAGCGAACCTTCCGGCATGTACCAGAGATGTAGTGGATTGTAAGCGATTCCTACTACACTCAGCTCAACTATTCCATCTCCTGCGGCTATCTCCATGACATCGCCTATCTGCACATTGTGAGAATTGGCGACATGGGCATCGATGACCACCTCTCCAGCAGCCGGTTCCATCGAGCCATCGACAGCATGGAGCGAAGTGATCGTGTTAGCGGTCATTCCATGCCATAATGACTGGATCCAATCACATTTCACCTTTCGAGCAGAGCAGAAAGAGGTCATGTTAGCCTCGCCTCTCAGTGATAGTCTACTCTCACACTTCCAATCGCTGTGTGCTTCACATAATGCAGTGAAGTTCTCACCATCTTGATGCTCATCAATCACCATCAAGTCGGCAAGATTGGTTTCTGAATAGAAGTCATCGTACACACTGTTCATGTTTCGGGAGAATTCACTCAGCGTCACTCCAAGATAGGCGGTCAATGTGATCAGTAGAGTAACTGTAATCACCCTGATCTTGGTCCGCATCAGGCTTCGCCTGAGCCGAGTAAGTAGCAACTTATTCACAAACTCACCCAATGAAGTCCTTAGCAGCATCCTTGATCGATTCGACAATGTTCTTGGCGCCTTTGGCGATATCCTTGGCAGCACTACGCGCTTGACCAGATATTGTTGCAAGACCCCCCGGTTCATCAGAGACCACACGTCCACTGTCAAGATTGATGACTCGGGTTGCGAAGCGAGTCAGTGAAGTGTCGTGCGTCACGAATATGGTGGTCAGGTCTCCGTCTCTACAGGTATCAATCAATGAATCCATCACCTGACTTGAGGTTTCAGAGTCCAGGTTACCAGTCAGTTCATCCCCCAGTATTATGTTTGGTTTCTTGGCCAGAGAACGAGCGATAGCGACCCTTTGACGTTGCCCCCCGCTCATCTGGGCTGGAAAGCGGTCTTCAAGTCCTTCAAGCCCAACTTCCTTGAGTTGGGAGATGGCAAGTTCCTTGTCCCGTACGCCTGCAAGTTCCTGTACCAACAAGACGTTCTCAAGTGCAGTCAGGTCCCCAAGCAGATTGAAGAATTGGAAGATATAACCGATATTCTCTCTTCGAAAAGTGGTCATTGATTCGACATTTTCTTTCGGAACTTCTTGAGATTCGAATAAATATTCACCTTCTGTGGGTACATCCAATGCAGCAATGATGTTCAAGAGCGTGGTCTTTCCAGAGCCCGATGGTCCCATTAATGCAATGATCTCTCCTCTCTCAATTGATAGATCGATTCCATTCAGAGCCCTGACCTCAGTTTCTCCTTCCCCGTAGATTCTCGTTATTCCTTTCAACTCGATCAAAGCCATGAATCATCCTTCCTATGATGAGCCGTGGATTGGATGTGCTTGAACTCTTCTCCTTACAATTTGATAGGCAGGGTCAAGACAGATACCACCAATCAGTATACATGCGCGAGGTCAAGTTGACGTGGTCTGCCGAGAATTTGGGTATGAGTGACT
>CALCOQ010000197.1 GCA_937897005.1 uncultured euryarchaeote | reverse complement strand
ATGCATTGGAATTGCTGAGAATGAATGGGGCATATGTGTGCCTATGCAGTGCTGATGAATTCAAACAGCACAGGCTGGATATGAGTGAATGCCCACACCGGGATGCTGATATCGAGATTAATCTCGAACTCTGGAAACAAATGAACGATGGGAGATTGAAGGCTGGAGAGGCCGTTGTCCGTGTCAGGACCGAAATGAGCCTGCCTAATCCTGCCTTACGTGATTGGCCTGCCCTCAGAATACAGGATACAGATACTAACCCACATCCAAGAGTTGAGATTGGAAATCGATGGAAAGTTTGGCCATTGTTGGATTTCCAGAGTGCTGTTGAAGACCATCTACAGGGAGTGACACATATCATCAGAGGAAAGGACCTGATGGATTCAACCCGGAAGCAGGTGTTGCTATACGAACACTTTGGATGGAAATACCCCGAAACGATATATTGGGGCAGAGTGAAGGTTCACGAATATGGAGGATTCTCAACATCAGGAATGAGAACAGCGATTGAAGATGGTGAATTCATGGGCTGGGATGATGTCAGACTCCCCACCCTTGCGGCCATGCGAAGAAGAGGTATTCGTCCTGAGGCTCTTCGCTCGTTCTGGATTGAATTAGGATTGACACAGAAAGACATCAGCGTTGCATTGTCCACCCTCAACTCTCACAATACCAAGGTCATAGACAGAGAGTCTCCCCGTTTGGCATTCGTACGTGATGCAGTTGCCTTGGAATTGGATGCCACCAATGTAGAGGTCGGATTGTTCATCGAGGTTCCTGGACATCCTGAACACAGTGATTTTCCTGTCCGCAGAATCAATATTTCAAGCGGCATCGTCCATATCGAAAAATCAGATTTCGAAATCGCAGTCAATGGTAATGGCAGAATACGCCTCAAGGATTTTGCAGACATACAACTAGGTAAAGATGGAAAGGCGGAAATTGTCAATATCGAGCCCCAGCCGGGAACCAATATCGTTCACTGGGTCAGTGCAGGAACCGAAAGCAGACTCTATTCAGGAGAGGGGAACACTCTGAATATTGAAACCGGAATACTCGAGAAGAATACACACCCAACAGGAATGATGGTACAACTTGAACGTATAGGCTATGCAATGATCGAGGACGATGACCTCGTACTATGTCACTACTGATGCTCACTCTTCGAGTGCTTGAATGGCAGGATTGTTCTGAGCAAGAGCCATGGCCTGACGGTAATCATTTGGAGAGAAATAACCAGTGAAATTACCGTCATCATCAGTTGCAACAACTGCGTGTGGACGGCGCTCATTCATGGCCTCAACAATCTCGGAAACAATGTCATCATGTCCTACTTCCATGACATCAGTATCGATATGTGCGCCGCAATTCTCGGCCTCCATATCACTTCCTTCAGCAACAGCAGATAGTATCTGGATGCTGGTCAAGACTCCCTTCACTTTGCCTTCATCAAGCGCTACAAGAATACCTCTCGGGAGAGAGAGTAACTTCTTTGCAGCATCTACAAGGCTATCTTCTAATTCAACTGTATCATGTTCGTCGGTAAGGACGAGATCTCTAATGCGTACTTCAGACACGGGTTCCACCTGCTCAACGCAACATACCTCCGGTTTTCAACCATTCCATCACGAAAGGTGAGTTTTGATTCAAGGCAATGGTTGAAAAATGGCCCGCTCGTCGCAGATGCATGGCTATTGAAAGGATTCTGACAGGTTCTGTGCGCGAACAGTTACGAGACTTGATGCAAACCGAGGACCTTGTTCTTGAAGCGGTCAGGGATCTGGTCAAGGATGAATTAAAGGCTCATATCAAGAACAAGATTGACGATGACCCTGAATTGAAGGAAGAATTACGTGAATCATTGACCTACTACTTCAGTGCCAAGGCCAGAACGGTTTATGCAGAGCTGAAAGCGACAAGAGCCGCCGCCAGACTCGGCCTTTCCATTCTCCCAGACGATCTGCACGAAGAAGTCTCAGAAGCATTGGTCACCTTGTTTGAGAGAGAAATAGGAAGTGTGCTGGAACGAGCATTGTGACTTGCCAATGGCTTGAATATCACCCGCTGAAGCGTTGGATTGAAAGGCACTTCATCTGCACAGAGCAACATGGTGGCTAAGACTGTGAGTCTACGCCCCATCATACTCAGCCTGTTGATACTGGCAACTGTGATGTCAGGTACTCAACAACTTGCGATTGAGGTTCAAGCCGCTGGAGAATGTTGTGACAGTCAATCAGTTGAACTGTTTCTTGTTGCTACCGACGACCTGAGTCCGTTTGAAAGCGATCGAGGAGATCTGCAAAGCAAGCCTATCTCTTCTTCCATTCCGAGTGAAGAAAGTATTGGAAAATGGTCATTTCAACCAGATTACCATGGTGATTACCAAGCCACCACCTGGGAATTCAGCATTCACTATGAAATCGAAAATGCTGCAGGAGTCCAATTGAATGGAACCGTACAGATAGACATTGGACCGAATTCATTCACGGGCCAGACACCTGCTGGAGAGATGTACATCCCCAATGGAGCAGGTACTCTAGATGTCGAAATAGAAGTGGATGCAGGGTCATTGGTCAGCAGCGACACTGTCTCGATTGAACTCATTCTCTCAACAATGGTGTTCGTGGTACCTTCAGGAGGAGCGTCGATCGAGTTCCAATGGGGTGATGAAGATCACGACAGCAGTCTGATTGGAGACCTACCTCTACTGGATATCGACCTACAGACGCCTCTGGTCGATGGAAGAACACTGCATCTACCAGCGATTCTGCGCTCGGGTTTCGGACAGAAGTTGATTGAGAACGGCGATATCTCCTGCTCGGTGGACGGAGTGGCAATATCTGAACAACCAGTGAAGACGCCTTCTGGTCAAGACGTCAAAGCAACATGGTCATGGAGTGCTCCAGATGGTTATCAAGAAGGGACAATAACTGTACTGGTGGAATACTCTCTCCAATCTGGTTCAGAATCGTGGAAGGCGATTGCAGAATTTGATATCACTCTTGGTGATGGTGATGGCTCCACCACTTTCTACAGTGAAGATGAACCGCTTCGTCCCGCACATGGTAGTAAGTTGAATGTCAGGATTGATGCAGATATCCAGAAAGATGCTGAAGATCTTGTGATAACCAGAACCACGGTATTGACCATACAGGATGATATGGCCTATTGGATGCGCTGGGGAATAACGAATCAAGGAGCGGCAGGGCTTGAATCTGATTCGATTTGGGCTCTCTTCGATGGCGTTTTCTCCGAAGATCAATATTCTGACAAGGTCATCGATAATGCCGAACTGGAGAAGATGGCAACGACACTGCAATCGGGCGCTTTGATGAACTGGTTCCTTGAAGGTGGACTACAACTGGAACCTGAAGAGTTACTTGGAGGATTCAATGAATTCCACACCTTCCGGATTCAAATTGAACTGAATGATGACTACAGTGTTTCACGCCAACCAGTGAAGTTGAAAGTGAGCACCACCCAATCGATCAATGATGGCGAATATTTTGAATTCCTTGAACAGTTCATTTCTCCTCAGATCGATGTGTTCTGGAAATCTGTCAGTCTACAGGTGGATCTACAAACGGATAGTCAGTCTTCATTGATTGGAATCAGTGAAGATTCTACCGAGGAGCTTCAGATCAGTCATGAAAGACATTTGACCAAAGAGGTACTCACTCTGAGTTCAAAAGATATTCTTGATTGGAACAGGATGGACATCCGTATCAAACCATCAACCAATCCTCTTCATGCACCACTTCCACTGTTCATGATCTGCATGGGATTGATCGTCGTCATGTTCGGCACCTGTTTCTTGCTGAGTAAAGGAAAGACACGAAAGCCGTTGTATCTTGAATCACTCCTGATTCCTTTGGTGGCTCTGGCATATTGGTTCGCTTACCCGATAGAGAACCTAGGAGCCTTGATGGGGTTGGTCGGTGGGATGTGGATGGTGACAACACTCATCACACCGCGCCGAATAGGAGAAGACGATATGCCAGACACATCAGATATGCCAGAGGTCCCAACCATTGCTTGCCCCAAATGTACTACGGTGAATCCAGTCGTTTCCGAAGTCAGGCCCCTGCGGCTACCTTGTGGTGGATGTGGAAGAGTCCTCAAGATAGTTGGTTGATCACAATTCACCTGTGCGCAACAGTCCATCCAACAAACGGGATGAATGAAGTTGATCACTATCCTCAGGCCATTCCCGTCTGGCCCGATGCAGCATGGTTGCCATATCCCTCTTCCAATCCTTGCTCAGAATGCGTTTCCACCCAAGTTCCTCGATTCTCGCGGTGGAAGGCGTTGCATTCTCCAAAGCAGGAAGCATCAAATCGCTCATTGCTGAAGATCGTTGTTCAAGGTCCATGGAATGCCACCTACGTCGCATCCTATCCAATAATGATGATGAAATCCCAGACAATCCCATTACCTCACAATCCTCAACCTCAACCATGCAAACGGTACGAATACTACCTTCCTCACAAAGAAGGTCCTTGATCCGTGAATATTGTGCATCGAATGCTGTATCCATTGAATCTCGCAGCCAAGCACCTGCCAAAGCCCATGGCCTCATCCGTTTGACCAAGATACCCCCACTGGATAACATCTCTGACAGAACTGCACACTGCGCGACCTGCTCAATGACGCCATTCCTTCTTTTGCCACTGGTTCCTAGATCAAACTCCATCTCCTTGGGAGAAATGATCAGCCCTCCGTCCTTCAACATAGTCTCAGGTCCATCTTCACTGAACGAAGTGACTTTGATGAATGGAGCAGCCGCTTGCTCCATCTGTGTTTCAGAGGAGACGAATCTTCGCCGAAATGAAAGACCTGAATCGATGAAGGCGGCTTCCAGTTGGGCTATGGCCAATACTCCCTGAAGGTCACTGTGGGCGACCAACGAAACTTTTTGACTCCCAGCGAACATGGGTAAGGCGGTTCTGAAGACGGACTCAAGGTCCGAGAATTCCTGCAATGAATGCCACGATTGCATACCGACGAATGGTTCTCAGATGAGACAGGCATTTCAACCTGAGGCAAAAGAAGGCGAATCATTCGACCATCAGGCGAACTTGGTCGCGCTTGTACTTCCAGTCGGAGGCCAAGCGGTCATGGGATTGGTAATAACGAGCAAGACGACGAATCTTGGACTCGGTCAGTTCCAATGCACGCCGGTTATGATTATCCTTGCGATTATTGGAAAGATGATCAATTATCGAAACTGCCTTTCTCATCAGATTCATCATATCCTCAGGATAGGTCGATTCAAAACCCTTGCTAGAAAGGAAGGCACCAATTCTCATTCCGATGACCCTACGTAGATCAGGTACTGCGTGCTGGTCTCTTAGAACAGTGCCGATATCAGCATTTGAGTGGCCTTCTTGATGTAGAGAGACTATCAGTTCCTCAATCGCATCCGTGTCAGTGTTTGACCACTCAGGTAGTTCCTCACCATGGACCTTGGTGGAACCACTCTTCCCCCTTTTGTGAGCGTACATCCTTGCCATTCATCTAACCTCAGGCGACCCGCCGACCGACTCCCCCTTCATAATCGCATCGTTCAGGAACAATGGAGTACTGGTCGTTGAAATCACAACCTGTGATGTCCTTTTGCCAAGCGCCCTGGTGAATCCGGCCAAGCCCAAGAAGCAATACTAGCCCTTGCCAAACCGATGAGTACCCCGTCCTGTAGGACCAACAAGTCCCCACCTTCCTTGAAATCAAGATCAAAACTCAGCAGATTGGAAGTGAAAACATCACCCTTCCATTCCAAGCCTTTCTTCAGATGGATACAGGGCAGAGATGAATGTTCAAGCACTCTCGGCAATGCGGCCTTGGTCAACGACAATGCGCCCCTGTCTGGGAGCCATTGTGCCATCTGAGTCTGGCCATCGTATACCTTCCACCGCGGTGGTTTCCCTCCTACGCGAAGACCATCCATCCAGGTATCGCTTCTCATCTGACGACGAGCGACTGAGCGAAATTCCAGCATTAGACGGTGATGATTCGCCAGACCCTCGAGTACATGTTCCTCTTTAGCCGTAGATACTGCTTCAGAAAGTCGACTCAAGGCTTCTTTGGAAGTAGCTGAAGCATCGCCGCGGGTATTGATGAATGGTACTTCTCCAGTTGTGTCTAAATCAACCCCAGAGTGATTGATTACCAGTTCATACTGATTACGCTGAAGCAAGGAAGATGTCATCTCAGTTATCCTGTTGATTTCATCTGCGGACCAATCACCTGTTGTGGGAACATCGTAATGAGCTGCAGGCCATATACGCTCCAAGTCTCTTGGAACCAATCCCAATGGGCTGGTGACCATCACCTCATGAGCTGATGTGTTTCCAATAGCCTCTCTGAACCTATGATGAGAACGACTGTCGCGATACGGTTTTCGTTCACTGCACGGTAATAGAATCAGGACTTTGTCAAGACCGGATGGAGGTGAATATCCGGTACTCATGAAATTGACCCAGTCTACCACTTCAGGATCTTGTAGGGTGGCGGAACCATGGGCACGCAACGCCCTCGAGGGAGGTACCACTACCGACAAGGTGGAAGGTGTGCTCTGTTGATTCACAATTGCATCATGATAGCGAAGATGTTCCACCATCCTCGGGCTGGAGATCACGCGCTGTTCCACCAACTCTCTCAATGTTCCATCTCTAATCGCCCTTCTCACGCAAGCCATCTCCTGCGTCCATATCTCGACATGCCGCTCCCGACTCACTTCCTCATCCAATGTTTCCTCACAGAGTCTAGGGCCACTGTTGGTGAGCAGTACACGGCTGGCTTCACACTGCCATGTACGGGCAAGATCATGAAGATCCACTCCCATCCAGGTGAGCAGAGCAAGGTTGTCCGGCCCAGAAATCGCAGGACACCATATCAGGGAGGAAGAGAAGCGCTTGCGTAGGACGAACAGCGCCTCGGCCAGTTTTCCTGGCCGCCCCGCTAATTGAAGAGCATCCAGAAGAACCACGACTTGAGGCTTCAATTCCTCACTCAACAGAACAGAATCATGTCGTAACCTCTGCCAGGATACTGCCAACAATGGGCCTGTTTCACCATGCTCCGAATTGTCTGCATCTTCCATGCTCGGTGGGAGAACATGCCCTAAACGTGTACTCCAAGATGGACCGGTCTCCTCAAAAGGTATTGCCAAAGCCAATCTGGAATGTAGTGAAAGAGTGCCAGGAAGATTGGAATTGTCCTGCTTATGGATGAAAGGAGCAAGGGCAGGTGAAATCCCTTCAATACTACCTTCATCGATGACCATACAGGGTGTATAAGCAGCTGGTTGTGTCCGGTCACCAAGTCCTACCAATCTGGCTAATCGCTGATTGGCCATCAGAGTTTGGCCCATCACCTCAGGCTCCATGAAGGCGCCGACGCTAATCATCGGCTTGAATGATTTGAAAGAGTGCCCCCCCACGCCGAGGCATGGAAGTAACCACGCGGAGGGTGTCTGCGGTGGTTGTTTTGTTGCTGTTGACTCAATTTTCCATGCTTATCGCGACTGGTGAAGATGGTGTGGCAGCGGAACAGGAAGCAAATGGGACACAAGGAATACAGATAGCTGGTGGAGAGAATGTGGTGATCCAATTCATTGCCCGTAATGGTACCTTCTGGATTGAAGCGGGTTGTGGTGGTGATTGCCGTGAACTGGAAATGGTATTGATTGATTCGAATGGAAGCCAACACATTGCAGTGATAACCGATACAGCCTTGTTGAGAGGGGAGATTTCTGCAGGCAATGCCGACCTGAACTTGTTGAACAAAGGCGATGTTGAACTCATGGTCAATATCCAAGCCAGCCTACCTGCTGTGGGTTCGGTGACTGAATTGGATGCATCGTCATCTTTCGATGATTCTCCCGCACTCGTATTCTCGAATTCTGAGTCAGTGACCTCGATGTTCGCGACCAATACTCCCGAAACTGGCTTTGCAGACCCTGAGGCATCATGGGTGAATGCCAGCATGTCCGATGCTGGAACACTGTATTGGCCATTTGAAGCCTCGATGGGAGATCTGATTGAACTAGCACTATTGCATAGTTCACAGGACATCTCCTTGCAGATAGTCAACAATGATTCCAACCATACCATAATCACTGAGATCAGCACCAACTCAAATACTTCTGCTGAATCATCAGCTCAACGCCTTTGGGCCAATACCGGAGAGGGACGTCATTGGTTGGTTGCTAGCAGCAGCCACAACAATCTGAGTTTCTCCGCTCGTCTGGCACATCATAGCATCGATGATGATCACAATGGGGAAGACTGGCCAGAGTCAGGCCAGATGACTGATGTTCAGGAATTTGATGCATCGGCATCCTTTGCTGGCACACTGGGAATGAATGATATTGACATCTTGACCCTCAATGCCAGTGGAGATGACCTGTGGTTGGTGAATGCGGTTTCGACATCTTCTGTAGAAGTCAATCTAACCGCTATGATCGATGGGATCTGGGTTCCATTCATGGAATTCCAGACTACTGAAGGGGACGATTCCAACAACTATTCATTCTCATTCTGGAGCGTGGAGAATACTGCTTTGTTCCGTTTCTCATTCTCTTCAAATGAGGCTGTCATCTGGGGCCTTGAGGTGCAGAGAACCAAGTTCTTGGACCTTGATTCTGAAGATGCCATTGGTAGCATTCCATGGAATCAGTCAACTGCTCTGGAGCAATGGACCACTGTTGAGATGGGAGATGGTGTCGTGCATTCGGGCTGGTTATGCTTGCCCATCTATGATGGTGCTGACACCTTCTTGTTCAAACTTGAAGGGTGGGAAGGGAGTCAGTTCCACGTTAGAGTCAAACTGTTCGCTGATGATACGCAGGTTTCTGCTGAGATTATTGAGATGAACTGGTCAGACCGCAGCATTGTTTCCAATTCTTCCACCAGCACCACTGGGGATGTTGAATCGGAGACTACTCTTGTAGTTGGGCCAGGAATACATCTCATCCGCATCCATAGTATCACAATAGCAGATGGCGAAGCAGACTGGTCGTGGGGAGAAGTGAACGTCTCAGCAATCGAATGGAGTTTCCAGATCGATAGTATTCAGACCGAGGAAGGAGAACAGCCGTGGTTTGAAGCAGCGGGATTCGTGACTGAAATCAGCGAGATGTTGCTGCTGTTCTTTGGATTCCTGCTATTGCTTCCAATAATCATTGTATTGTGGAATCGGAGAATTCATGTTCGAAGAGCTATGAAACTTGCCGGTAGCAAGGAGCGTTTGAGCGTATTACGAGACTTGTTGTCAAGAGGCGAGGTCAAGCAGGCAAGAGGAGACCTGAAATTGTCATTACGAGCGATTGCAAGCCTAGAGTGGGAAGAAGGCATCAAGACTTGGGGCAAGCCAGACATGAGGCATAGAACCGAGAATCTGGATATGGCTATATGGAAGTTGCCGCGTGCGATTTCGAACGATGATGGTTTGCCCATATTATTGGGTATCAACGTCTTCAGGGGCACATGGGAAATCGCTGCTGTTCGTTTTGAAGCGAGTTCCGGAGCCCTGTGGAGCATTTCGCATTGTCACCCTAAACTATTGCGCCGAGAAGATGAAATCTTCCTCGATACGTTGGCAGAAGGGAGTCGCGTTTTCGTTCATGTGGAGTTGAGTGGAAGTGGAATGGGGCTCGAAGTATCACTATCTGGTCTGGTCGATGGACAACCTGTTGCAGCAAAGCACTCGGGCTCGATAGATCTAGAGGAAGAATGAGGTTTGGATTGCCTGAGATCAGCGATTACCTCTTCGCTCATCTGCCTCATCTTGTATCGCTTTGAGAGAGCCGGCATCATCCAGACCCAGAGAATCCCTCAATCTTCCAAGTTCCTTCTTCAGACTACCGGAAATCTTCGCTGGAACATGTAGTTTCAACAGCACGATGACATTACCACGTCCACGACCTCGCACCGATGGAAGTCCACGAGCTGCAATCTCTAGAGTGTGTCCCGCACT
>CALCOQ010000196.1 GCA_937897005.1 uncultured euryarchaeote | reverse complement strand
CGTGACCTCGTATCATCACTTTGATTCTTCAGAGTTCATGCGCTAGCAGTTTGCATGGCTATCTCACTGGCCATCTGCTGTGTTTTTGCCCTGTGCAGGTTGCTTCCTCCTGGACAATTGAATCTGTAGCCACAAGTTCGGCATCTCCACTCCTTTTCAGAAAGTGGAACGATATCGATATCGAGGTCAGGGCCGGCTTTAATGATCAGTTGTCTTGCAGCATTGATATCAGCCTTGATGAGAACACGGGCATCTTCCAGCATTCTTTGATGCGCAGGAATGCGCCAGGTTCGCCAGCCCATCTCGGTATGTGAGATTCGAGCAATTTCGTATTCTTCAGCCTTGACAGGCAGTGTTGGCTCATTGATCGCCCATAGCAACATTCCTGCGGATTCAACGATACCCACATCATCTGGTTCTACTTTCCAGGCATTGGTTGAGAGGCGGATCAATACCCATCGCTGTGGTCCTTTGATGATGAGGTCAGGCGTCAGATATGCCGTTCCAGATGCAGTTTTTGTTGTGGTGAAAGGATCCAGTGGTTGCCATTCTCCATGGAATCCACATTTCAGTAGTTCACCGAGTAATGGATGGTTGTAAGCCCTGCGTAGAATGAGATTGCCTTGTTGCAATATTTTCTCAATCACATCTTCAGATGGGGTGTGATGTAATGATCTTGAGCGCTGGAGACGCTTTTGCAACCTCCCCATCTCAATATTCTGAGACTCTAGAGTTCTTGAGAATTCATCCTCCATCATGTCTCTGGCGGTGGGTAAGGTCCAGAGTACCCCTGCATGGGCCTCGAACATCCATTTGCGCAGTGTATCCCTGACCGCTCGCAACATCAATTCATGAGGTGGTGCCCATCTGCCTTGTCTCCAGAGCCAACGGCGAGGCTTATCGTGTGCTACTCGTCCTCCTCTTCCGGCTACATATTGGAGGATGTATCGACGGGGACATGCCTGTAACCATCTACTCCTGCTCGAACTCCAGATAGGCCTCCAGATACCAGTTCTGTGGACATGTTCTGACCCTTCTACTTCCATGCCCAGAAGTAATCACGTCAACGGTAATGAAGAAGTTGGTCAAGTGAAGAATCCAATCATCTGGGCCTTCAAGAACAAGTCAATCGAGTACCAGATGGCGAATGGAATCATCAGTGAACCGAACAGTTTGTGCATATCCTCTCTGGCCACCTGGCCAATCATGACTGCCAACCGTCCTCCCATTTCAGCAATCACTCTGATGGCCAGAACCACCACGCCCGAGCAGATGAAAGTGGCCAGAATGAGAATGATGCCCATGAACAAGCCAAAGCCACTTGTCAGCAGGGTGTTCGATAATCCCTGTGGAATCAACATTGGATGGATCAACCATGAGAACCAAGCGACCCACAAGCCGGATTGGACATCAACAGTGACTTCTTCTTCCGTCTTCCACTCTCTATAGGTATTGGGAGAAAAGCGATGCAGAAGTGAGCCCAATCTTCTTATTTCGAAAGGACACCCCCAGAGCATTGTTGAAACTGCTTGATAGAGCAAGAAAGCAGCGAAGAACAACTGAACCAGATACCAAGCCTCTCCGGACAAACCAGTCATCCCAAGAATTAGCAATGGCATCCCAACGACCATGAATCCTAATCCTCCAGAAATGACGATTCCACTCCAGTTTCCACCCGGGGGGAGAGGGTCTTCGGGCTTCTCCCATTCTTTTTGTGGCAGTGCTGTTAGAATCAGAGGGAAAGCGGCAGTCCAGATGAGGGCCAGGATCATGTTCGGTCCCTGTGAAGAGCCATAGGAGATGTCGTCGACTGCATTCTCAAGAGATTCCAAAGAAGTGCTGCCCACGCTCCACCAAGCGATATGTCCTGTACTATCGATGACGATGATACCATCCGCCATCCCGGTAGGAAGTAACTTAGCGGTGGCAGCATTGTGTTCATCGATTATTATCGGCCAACGAGAGAACACGTCCTCACTCAATTCCTCAAGTTCGTAGGGCGCCACCTCCTCGCCAGTCACCAACATTGCAATTCCTACTCTGTCACCCATCCTGTTGTCGACCATGTCGAGGACGTTGATGTGTTGTCTCTGGTTAGGTGAACCTGAGACTGAAACCGCGAGAATCGCTGCTTCCTTCCCATCGAGGAGTTCTTCAAGAGAAACTGCAGAACTATTGTTCCCGGCACTGTTCAATACGAATTGTGGTGCAGGCCATCCTGTTTGGATCCGTTCATCAGAACCAGCAATATCTGGCATCTGCAAGGCCAAAGGAATCATCATCAGAGCCATCAACATCATGATTCCCATCAAGGGAGCGGGATAGAGAATTCCTTGTTTGATTCCCCAGCCAAACCATAACAGAACCATGGCGAAACTGAATGGTGCTAGAATGGCCGTTGCACTCCATCCATCATCCACTTCACCATCATTGACGATGTGCACCCATCCTTTGAAATGGCATTCTCCAATAATTGAGGTATATTGCTGGTCATTGGTCTTCATACAGAACTGCAGTAGAAAATGCCCCTCTCCCAACCTTGGCGTGACATAGGTCCATGCGGTTCGGTTCTCCTCGACCTTACGGATCGCTTGCGGACTATCCATGATCTCCAGTATAGATTCTCTATCCATCGGTTTCGCATCATCAGGGTTCATGGGCCCCCATACTTCCATGACGATGCTTCGATAGCCATCCATCGTCCATGGCCCAAGTGCGACCATGTCGATATGGGAGAATCCGAGGTCGTCGTTAACTATTCGTACATCTGGCTTCAACCATTGACCCTCGATCACAAGTCCTCCATCTTCAGAGGCTCCAGACCACCATAATATTGCGTCAACTGGACAGTCGTGGAACATCCGCAGAGTTGCTTCAAAAGTTTCCCCAGGTGCCATATTCACATTGATCTCCTGTCGTTCAAAGGTGAAGTTGTGAGCGTTGGTCACAGAGGTTTCAACGATGAAGATGGATTCTGATTCAAACTGAAATTGTTGTCCTCCAATGTTCACATCAAGAAACATCTGCGTTGGTCTGGCAAGGAATGCACAATTGATTGGAGAATCGGTTGCTGTAGCGTGGATGTAGGCTGAGAGATTGAGTGTCAGATT
>CALCOQ010000195.1 GCA_937897005.1 uncultured euryarchaeote | reverse complement strand
GGTTCAGCAAAACAGCAGTTCCAGGACCGGATGTCAAAGCGTTCGAAGGAACTCGTCATCGCCATCGAGGATGTGGACATGGACATGGTTGGAACAGACTCTCTCATCTCACAATTCACAGAATTAGCCAAGCAGGAAGAAGGTGAAAGAGAAGGTCAGGATATTGACCGATTGCGCAAGGAACTGATGAGTGGAACGCTGGCAATGACTGGAATTCACCACATCTTGGATGCTGCCGAGCAGGGGCGCATTGAGACACTGTTGGTTCTGGAAGGGCATCAACAACCTGGCCTGAAATGTGAGCCATGCAATGCCTACATGCGAAAAGCCGGACAAAGTTGCCCCGAATGTGGTGGGCAGGGAAATGATGTGGAACTGATGAATGAGGCTGTTGAGGCGGCGATTCGGATATCTGCGCATGTTGAATTCACGGACCATCCATTGCTGAAGGATTTGGGTGGGTTGGCTGCAATTCTGCGTTGGTAGCGATTTGAACTGGCGCGCAAACAGTTGTCATGCTGTGTAATGTTCAGTTTGCGCTGAGTTCAAATCCGCCAGAGGAATTGGTGATGATGGTAGCCCCTGGCGGATTTGAACCGCCGTCGCAAGATCCAGAGTCTCACATGATGGACCGCTACACCAAGGGGCTGACATCCGCCGGTGATGGCCTCTGTATTTCAATTCAACCGCATCGCTGCGAAGCGATTCACACCAATCTATGCATGAACCATCGTGAGACACTGGCGACCATCAGAAAGGCGATGAACCAACCTACTGCCAATCTTCCCAGAGCACGTCTTCGACCCTTGACCGCTTCTTCCTCCTCCATGTGTTCGACCAGAGGTCCAATGGGGTCATTGCGGCTCATGTACAGTCGATGAAGCAAACAGGCTTGAAGACCATGGCCGTCTCGAGGTACCATGAGCGAGGTTCCCGAGGGGATTGTGGTGTCTGAAACGACGCCAAGCGATGCTCGCCCAAGCGCTTCTTTGATGCTGACAAGAAGCGGAGAAGATGGACTTGAGGTGCTGCTTGCACATCGGGTTGACGAATTGCCAGCCTTTCCGGGATACTGGTCATTTCCAGGAGGCGGTATAGGCAAGGTGGACAGAGCAGCTGTGGAGATGATATCTGCACTCTCCGATTTCGAGGACTCCATCGAGGCAGCATCACATGCTGGAATGCATAGAGAATTGATTGAGGAAATGGGTTACATCATCTCTTCAGCAGGAATCGTGGAGAGTGCGGAAACACAAACCAGGAAAGCGATTCTTGAAGATAAATCTGCCTGGATGAAAGCCGTGGTTGATGGCCAGTTGCCATTCTGTGCTGATGCCTTGATCGAATTGACTCGTCGGACCACTCCTGAATTTGCATCGTTGCGTTTTGAGAATCGCTTCATGTTCATGCATTGCAAAGGCGAAGTGCCAGAGCCAGCCTTGGACGGACAGACTGAATTCGATGCCTTCAGATGGGTGACTCCTACAGATGTTCTGGATGAATGGAGAACACACCAGATCAAATTGCCTCCACCGATAGTGACGATATTGATGGAAGTGGTGGAGTCGTTGCCGACATTTGATGGAGATATCGCTGCACTGAGCGCCGATATGGCCTTGCGTGCCCCTGCGGAGCGGACTATTCTGTTTGCCCATGGAGTGGAATGCATCCCTGTTCCTACCGCAACCCTTCCACCTGCAACCACAACCAATTCCTATCTCCTTGGAATACCAGGTGGTGAACACATACTTGTCGACCCTGCGATAAGGAATGAGGAGGGACAGAGACGAATCACAGCGGCCATCAACAGGATGGAGGAACATGGTGGGAAGTTGATCGCCTACCTCTTCACTCATCGCCATCTGGATCATCTTGGAGACTTGACGCTGCTGAAAGAGATTTCAGATGCGGAGATCTGGGCCAGCGCTGAAACCGCAGCGGTGTTGTCAGGACATGTTCGGCGAATCATCATGGATGCTGATTTCATCGTTCTATCCGGAGGTGAAGAAGCCGTCATGTGGCGAGCCTTGATCACTCCGGGTCACTGTCCTGGGCACATTTGTCTACTCAATGATTCAGGACTCGTTGCTGGCGACATGATCGCTGGAATAGGGACCATCCTAATTCCTCCAGTTGAGGGAAGGATGGAGGAATATCTGCAACAATTACAACGACTGAAGAGTTTGGAGCCACACTTGTTGTTCCCCTCGCATGGACCGGTTCTACCATTGCCGCAGCAAACTTTGAGTAACTATATCGAGCACCGTGAAAAGAGACATGACAAGGTACTCATGGCTGTGGACTCAGGTCTTGAGGAGCTTGCTGATATCGCTATTTTCGCCTATGAAGATACGCCCGCTGCTCATCCGATACTGGCCAGGCAACAGACACTATCACATCTGTTGGCATGGCAAAGAGTTGGCAAGATATCATCAAACAGCGACCTGTGGAGAATTGCTGAGGGGTGAATGAATGCGCGAACAGATGAGCGGTTTCGATCTGCGCAGGATGTCTCTGGAGTTACAGGCGCAGGTCGGCGGCTGGATGAAGAAAGCATACCAACCCCATCATGAGCAGGTGGTTCTTAGAATCAATCCAAAGGAAGGTAGCCAACAAGATCTGGTCATTGTCCGTGGCAAGCGCATCTATCTCTCAAGTCGCGACCGGCCAATGCCTGCTCAACCCAGCCCGTTCGCCATGTTGCTACGCAAACATCTCGGTAATGCCAGATTGGAAAAGGTCGAGCAGCATGGTTTTGACAGAATTCTCGTACTGAGTTTCGATTCACGGGAAGGGCCTCGCCATCTAGTGATCGAATGTTTCCGTGATGGTAACATCATTCTGACAGATGAATCGCATACCATCATCCAACCCTTGACTCATGCGACCTATGCTGGCCGAACTCTGAAACGCGGTGAGCCATATCGATTCCCTCCTGAAGCAAGCGACCCTCATCAACTGGATGAAGCAAAGATGAGTGAACTGCTTGCCAACAGCGAACGTGAATTGGTGCGCACACTTGCAGGACAGGCCAATCTTGGGAGAGTCTATGCTCGCGCCATCTGCGCCGACTCGGGCATCGATGAAACGATGGCAGCAAATGAAGTCGCCAGCAACCCGACCAAGGTGGCCAAGATCTGTGAATCCTTGACGAAGATGCTGAATGAATTGTCAGGTAATCATCTCTCATGGCTCATCCTTGAGGAAGGTAGCGAGAAGGAATACGATGAAATCGCTCCTGAGGATTCGATCAACAGAGAAATCTTCCTCTCGGAGAAGGTTGTGGAAGCGACTCCGATTCTACTTCCTGAACATGAGGGGCTGACAACGATTGAGATGCCATCGATGACGGCTGCTGCCGATGCATGGAAAGGTGCCCACGATGCAATGGCCTTGTCAAGAAGAGAGACTGAACTGACCTCTGCTTCTGTACGTGGTGGATTGATCGGTACCAAGGCCGAAAGGATGGCACGCCGTCTGGAGCAACAAGAGAAAGCGCTTGAGTCCTTCGATTCTGAAGTAGAACGGATGCAGGCACTTGGGCACGCAATAACAGATGCCTGGATGCACGTTGATGGTATTCTGGTGCAGACCAGAGAAGCCGTTGAGCGCATCGGCTGGCAAGAGGTGTCTGCTCAGATGGGGAAGACGAAGTGGCTGAAATCCTGCGACCCTGCTCAACGAACCTTGGAGATGGTGCTACCAGATCACATGAACTCGGCCAGAGGGCCTGTCGTAGAGGTATATCTCGATGATACTGTGCATCAGAACGCACAGCGTTGGTTCGAGAAAGCGCGCAAACAGCAAGAAAAGAGTGTCGGGGCAAGGCAGGCTCTGATCACTACCCGCAAGGAACTTGAGAAGGCGCGCAAGGTCGAGAAGAAGATGGAAGAAGGTGGCAAGGTGGCAGGTGTTCGCCGTTCTCGCCGCCTATGGTTCGAGAACCATCGTTGGACGATTCTAGATGGAAACCACTTGATGGTAGCGGGAAGGGATGCCAAAGGGAATGATATGCTGGTCAAGAAACATCTGCGCAGCGATGATAGATATGTACACGCTGATCTGCATGGAGCTGCCTCTGGAATCATGAAGATGAAAGCTGGATTCATCAAGGATGAACATCCCCCCATCAATCTGCCTGAAGGAGTTCCAGCTCTCAAACTCGTGGACGACCTCGGCATCGAGGAATTCACCGAGGAAGCACAGACTCAAGCAGCATCATTGGCACTTGCATGGAGCCGGGCATGGAATGCGGGAAGAGCAGGAGGGGCAGTTTTCTGGGTCAAACCCGGTCAGGTCTCCAAGAGTGCAGAGACCGGAGAATTCGTTGGTAAGGGATCATTCGTCATCAGAGGAAAACGAAACTGGATGAGAGATGTTCCGCTTGAACTTGCACTCGGACTGGTATGTATCAATGCAGTTCCATTGCTGATGTGTGGGACCATTGGTGGCGTATCCGCAATCTGTCAACGTTGGGCCATCATCCGCCCAGGTAGAGACAAGAAGGAGACGCTGGCCAATAAGATAGCCAAAGCAACGGGTCTTACCACTGACGATGTACTTCCAGTGATACCAGGTCAATCAGAGATATCTGAAAACCATGGCCTCATCAATTGAGGAATATTCAGCACTCCACCAACATGGCGACAGCATTGCCACCACCCAAGCAAAGTGTCACGATTCCATTTTTTGCATTGGTTCGACGCATCGCTCCGAGCAAGGTGATCAGACAACGCGCCCCGCTGGCCCCAAGTGGATGTCCCAATCCAACCGCTCCGCCATGAACATTGAATCTATCAATTGGAATTTCAATCGCTTTGAAGACCGAACAGGAAGCGGCAGCGAATGCCTCATTGTGTTCGTAGAGGTCAACATCCTCGACAGCAAGTCCATTTCGTTCAAGCAATGCCTCGATAGCAGGAATAGGTGCACTCATCACCCTCGCGGGTGCAAGGCCACTGGTCACATGATCCTTGATCGAACAGATGATCTCCCAACCCTTCTCCTCAGCCAGTGCACGGTCAGCGACCATCACCGCAGCCGCTCCGTCGGATATCTGGCTGGCGTTCCCAGCGGTGACCTGTCCATCCTTATCGAATGCTGGTCGCAATGATGCCAGACCATCGAGCGAGGTATCCGCACGGAAACCCTCGTCCCTGTCAACCAGTACAGGGTCATTTCTCCTCTGAGGAACTGATACAGGTACTACTTCCCAATCAAACCAACCATTGTCCCATGCAAAAGACGCTAGAAGGTGACTACGTACCGAAAATGAATCTGAATCCTCTCTGCTGATATCATGCTCCAAGGCAACAGTTTCACCAGTATTCCCCATGTGTTCATCATTGTAGACATCCCAAAGGCCGTCATGAATCAGTGAATCAACCATCTCGAATCCACCCAGACGACGACGTCCACGTCCGTCGAACACCATGTGAGGCGACTTCGACATTGATTCCATTCCACCAGCGATGATACAGCGATGCTCACCTGCACGTATCGATGTAGCAGCGATCATCACCGCTTTCAGACCAGAACCACAGACCTTGTTGATGGTGGTTGCAGCAATCGAATCAGGCAATCCAGCGCCAAGTGCCACCTGTCTGGCAGGAGCCTGCCCTGCACCGCCCTGTAACACTTGTCCGAGCAACACCTCATCGACGATTGCAGGATCAACTCCCGACCTTTCGATGACTGCTTTGACCGCAACGATTCCAAGCTCAACCGCACTCATTGTTGAAAGGCTCCCGAGAAACTTTCCTATGGGGGTACGGGCTACTGCACAGATGACCGGTTCAGGCTGCGCCATGCCCAGCCCACAGGTGACCAATCCTTCAACTTGAGTGTACGAAGCATTGATTGAGGGAGGGCCGTCGCCGGCCCATGGCTAAATTCAAGACCGACTTGGAGACCGAGCGTCCTTCAGATGAAATGAGAGATATCTCCGTTGACTTCGACTTCACAAGCAATGCTCTTGCTTCGGTTCTCTACAAACAAGGAGATACCGTGGTATTGGTCTGTGTATCCAAAGATGCACGGCTGCCAAATTGGTTCCCTAGAGATGCAACCAAAGGATGGGTCAATGCAGAATATTCCCTGCTTCCCGGCTCAACCGATTCACGCTTCCGTCGCGAGAGGCGCGGAGCCAAAGGACGTACTTTTGAGATTGAGCGCCTGATTGCTCGCTCACTCAGAGCAGGAATCGACCTTGAACAACTGGGGCCCATATCTCTCAACGTCGATTGTGACATCCTCAATGCAGATGGCGGAACCCGTTGCGCTTCGATAACAGCAGCAAGTATTGCTC
>CALCOQ010000194.1 GCA_937897005.1 uncultured euryarchaeote | reverse complement strand
TTGCTGTTATTGTTCGTGATAGGGATGTTGACAATTGCATTACGTCGAATCAAAGAGGACGATGCAGATGATTGGGAAGATGAGGAGGTGCTTGATGAGGAAGAGGAGTACGAAGATGTCATTGAATACCATCCTTCTGAAACCCTTCAAGCAAACAATGGGGTCAAGGATGGATACGAGTGGTTGCGAGAGAATGATGTTGACTACAGCCGCCCACAAGGAAGTGGTTCAAAGTGGCAAAGATGGGAATGATTCTCTCATCTGGTTGATTTCTCAGACGATATCGCCTTCGCTTTCAGCCTCTCCTGATTCATCAGCCATCTTCTGGTCGATGAACTGACGCATGAATTCAGGTAGTTCTCCATTGACGAAGACGACATCCTCAATCTCATCGAGTTTCTTCAAAGAGTAGTAGATCTGCATTGCAGTCATTGGAGTGGAGGAACAACCGACACATCCTCCATCGAGAGAGATCATGATGATTCCACCCTCTGTATCGATAATCGTGACCACTCCGTCATGTGCATCCAGTATCTCTTGAACAGGGCCTATCTCGGCCAGCACTTCTTCGGCAGTGATTCCCATATGCTCATTCCTGCGCAACCCCCCTCCCATTTCAACCGTCGCTTTCTGACCACAATCAAGAAGTCCGGAGTCATCAACGTCCGCTCATGCCGACGAAGGTGGCAATCCTCGACCTGTTGTGTGAGCGCGAGGTCTACGGGCCGAAGGGAAATGCAGCAGCGATTCGCTCATTCGGCGAGGTTGAGATTCTTGCTTTGAACCCCCAGTTGCCCTCTCTCGATGGCTGGCAGAAGGAAGGTGAATGGGATGGATTGCCATTTCACAGAGTTCCGATGCCCAGCGATGTCGAGGCTTGGTTCGATGATGATGTGGCTGCACTCATCATCAGTGGTTCCCGCTCAAACCTGACCATGCCCGAGCCTTGGATGGATGAAGCCACTGATCTTGTTCGCAGGGCAGTGGAACACGGCGTCCCTACTCTGGGAATCTGTTTCGGACATCAATTATTGGCTGCTGCTTTCGGTGGGCGTCTACAAAGAGCAGAACATGGTTTTCATGATATCTCCACCGTTCAATTGACTTCCAAGGGTGAGGTCGACCCATTGTTCAAGGCTTGTGAAAGACCCCCACAAGTAGTATTCACACATCAGGACCAAGTGGTCGAGATTCCTGACCGCTTCCAGTTGCTGGCTGAAGCACACCACGTGGGGATTGCAGCATTCCGCATCTGTGATGAGGAAGGAGTGCCCTTGCGGGCCTGGGGTGTACAGTTCCATCCTGAGTCAACAGCGGCGATATGTAGACATGCATCAGAAGTGGAGGATATGCCATTCACGGTGGATGACCCGAGAATAGAGGAGTTGGAAGGCGAGCGCATCTTAGCGAATTTCGCGGAGTTGTCGCTTGCTTGAAGTACCCTAGATGGGAAGTGATTAATATGCTCAAGAAAGGAATGAAGGTAGCGGTATTGACCGGTGCAGGCATAAGTGCTGAATCAGGAATCCGTACTTTTCGTGCTGAGGATGGTCTGTGGGAGGAGCATCGCTTGGAGGATGTCGCCACACCGCAGGCATGGGAAAGGGATACCCAAATGGTCTGGCGTTTCTATCAGGAACGACGCCGCCAGTTGCTTGAGGTTGATGTCAATCCGGCGCATGATGCTCTGGTTGAACTGGAGAAAGGATTCGGGGTAGATTTCACCTTGATAACCCAGAATGTCGATGACCTCCATGTGCGTGCTGGCTCAAAGAGATTGATCC
>CALCOQ010000193.1 GCA_937897005.1 uncultured euryarchaeote | reverse complement strand
TGAATCTTGCAGCCGCCGAAGTTCGTGAGGCGACATTGGTAGAAGCGAAAGAAAACATGGTGAAGCAGATGCAGAATGCGTTTGAGATCGCTGCCTCTGATGCGTTCAAGATTGCAGTAAAGAATGCTGATGAAGAAAAAGAATCATCCTTTGCGGTGGCGACTGAATCATTATCAAAGAGCATGAAGGACTATGTTGAAGCATTGGACAAAGTCGAGAAAGCTGGCATCGATCGTAATGCTGCTCTGCGCACTGAAGTGACGGCAGTCAGCAACTTGGGGCTGGAACTTGCTCAAGAGACTCGTGAGTTGACATTGGCACTCAAGGGGGATTCACAGGCACAGGGTGCTTGGGGTGAAGTGGTGGTTGAGAATCTATTACAGAGTATGGGCTTCGTAGAAGATAGAGATTACATCAAGCAACTCTCAGAAACTGCTGCGGATAAAACACGAAAACGTACAGACTTCGTGCTGAACCTTCCAAACAATCGACAAATCATCATTGATTCAAAGGTATCACTGACCGCATACACAGAATATGTGAATGCCGAGGATGAGAGTCTGGCATTGGCTGCGATGAAAAGCCATTGCTCATCAATTCGAAAGCATTCTGAGAATCTAGCCTCGAAGAATTACGATCAAATGGAGAGCATTCATAGCCTCGACTTTGTCTTGATGGTTGTTCCTTTGGAGAGCGCCTTCATCGATGCAATGAGAGCGGATCCAGGGCTCTACGAAGACTTGGTGGTCGACCGTCGAGTAAAGGTGGTCAGTGGCTCATCTCTGATGCTTGCTTTGTTGCTGATACAAGAATTGTGGAAGCGTGAGAATCAGTCTCAAAATCAGTTACAATTGATAAAAAGAGCTGGTTTGCTTCATGATAAGGTCACCACGTTCCTTGAGTCTTTCACTACAATTGGGTTTGAACTCGGACAAGCAACGGCGGCCTTTGATGAAGCACAAACTCAGTTGGTAAGTGGGACTGGGAACGTGATACGTCAAACAGAAATGCTCCAAGAGTTGGGTGCTAAGGTCACTAAGAATCTACGAAGTAAGAGTGGAGTCAAGAAACTGGCAGAAGAAGCGGAAAAGATCCATGCTGATGGTGGAAGCCCTAGAGAAACTGTTAGGATTGAAGCAAAAGAAGTGTGAGCGTTGGGTTCATTGCAGAGTCAATCAGTCGAGGCAGCGAATGAACGGCACGCGGTACCTCTATCTGGAACACGATGGCAAGATTTTCCTCGTCGATGATGATGGCTCAGGTCCACAGATTCCGCTTCCAGGGCGCACAAAATGTGACTGTGACAAGGGATGGTCGATTCGCCTGCCAACAGAGGCGGAAGCGAAAGCAGCAGGACTGGAATGGGTGGTCAAGAGAACAAATCTCATTTCATTTGAAGGAGTAAACATGGAGGTCGTGATAGCGTTCCCCGAGATTGACTGGCCATCCCACTGGGCGTGGAAGGATGCTGTGATCAGCGATTCAGCTGTGCATCCCCTCGCTAGAGAATCTGTATATCGAACCATTCACCGTCTCGTATCAAAAGTATTGATCGTCAGCGAGGAAGGAAAGGTCGTGATGGCGAAAGTGAAGCGTGGGCATTTCGTTGGAGCATGGACCTTACCAGGTGGATATCTTGACTATTCAGAGCATCCAGAACAAGGAGCGCTCAGAGAAACTCTTGAAGAATTAGGGATTGAAATCGACTTGGATGAAATCGCACCGATGATCTCCCAGAACATATTCACCGATGAGGGTATCAATTTCGTTTCATTCACATATCGCTCCACAGTCAGAAGTGGTGATCTGAACTTCAAACCGAAACAAGATGAAATCGCTGAGGTGGCGTGGCTGAGCAAGGAAGAAGCATTGGATAGAGCAGTCTCTTGGTTTGACCGCAAGGCACTGGAAGATCTATGATCAACCAACAAGATCCTTTCGAGCCTGCTCAAGTGCTGCTGGGATCCCATCGGGCTGACTACCTCCTCCTTGAGCGAAGGTTGGCCTGCCACCTCCGCCACCAGCGATGTGATGTGAAATCGCCTTCAAAAGCACGCTTGCATCATGTCTCTCCGCGGCAATGGAGTTCTCTGTGATCGCCACCAACAACTTACCACCACTATCACGGCTACCGATGACCGCCACCGTAGGGTTCGAAGGGTCTGTGGTCAATTCACCCACCATGGATACCATTTTCCTGTGGTCGCCATCAGTCTCAAGAATGACATAACGCACACCATCCACCTCAGTCGATGCATCGTCTCCTCCTTGAGTCCGCAAACGAGTGTTCTCCGCTTCCAATTGTTCGATACGTTTCCTCTGTGTCTTCCACTCCTCAAAGAAGCGGGCCGCAGTTCGCGGCATGTCTTCATCATCTATTCCAAAAATGCCACTTGAATCGCTCAGCAATCGTGCCTGTTGGCGAGAGAACTCCAATGCAGCCATTCCAGCAACGATATGCAGACGTTCGACACCGTCCTGAACCGCAGTTGAACGCGTCAACCTGATGGAACCTATCCGCGATGGATCATCATGATGGGTACCGCCACAGGCTTGGATATCATGCTCACCAATCTTCAGAATCCTGATATTCGAGGCCTTTGGAGCACCTCCTTGATAGAGGTCGAATCCATATTTCAAATCGGCCTCTCTGCGCCCTAATTCCTCTTTTTCAGCAAGATTTACTTGGCGTAGAACCTGATTTGACATGATCTCGATAGTATCGAGATCTGAACGGCTCAATCTACTGTGATGAGTGATATCAAGACGTGCGCCCTCCACAGTCTTGTTGGCTCCAGCCTGGTAAATATGTGGACCCAGCATCCTTCTCGCCGAGCCACCAACGATATGCACCGCTGTGTGATGATCCATCAGTTGCCTTCTACGCTCTGCATCTATCTGGAGCAAGACGGTCGCACCTGCATCCAGTGGAGATGAAGTGAAGTGTATGATGGCCTCCCCTTCGATCTGAACATCAACGACGTCAATGCCGTCAATACTTCCTAGGTCACAGGCCTGTCCCCCACCTTCTGGATAGAAACATGTCTGGTCAAGTACCACAGCGTACCCCTCATCCATGGCTTGACAATGCAAGACGGTTGCTTGAACACTGTTCAACCAAACATCATCATGGTATAATTGTCGAGTCGAGGAGAGGTTGAGACTCGGTGCTAGAATCTTCTCCTGTATCGCCTCCTGAGCAGCGGCCTTGGCCATGGATGCGTGTCGGTATGCCATTTCAGCAGCAAAACCAGTACGCAAACCAAGTTTCGGCCAACCATTCGCATTAGCGACAGAAATGACCAGTGCCGGCGCCATCCCGTGAGTGTCATTGAGAGTAAATAGAATATCGTCACTCACTTCGACAGCATCAGAAGATACCTCTTTGAGCATTCCCTTGACGATGTTCTCACCCTTGCGCAGCATCTCCGAATATCTCGACTCTTCAAGTGCAAGAATGTGCATCAATCCCTCACGTGTCTGTTTCATTCCATCTTCATCATGATTGAATTCAAGATGGTGAGATGCGAGATCAGCGAGTGAAATCTCCAGTCCAAGTTCATCCCGCATGCGTAGAACACGGCGAGCCATCATCCTAGCCAGATATCCGGCATTGGAATTGGAAGGAACCAAACCGTCTCCCAACATATTGCAGATTGCGTGCATATGATCTGGGATCGCATATATCCGAGCCAATGGTTCGAGCACGGTGCGAAGGGTCTGCTCATCAACTGACAATCCCCTTTCAGCTAGACGCTCAAGCAATGTCTGCCGCAATTCATTCTCATCCGAACCTATCTCGATATTCATGATGCCCATCAAACGCGATACCTCAGACAACATTGATTCCAGATCGAGGTCTACACCATCCAGAACCTTGGAGAACCCTGCCAACTGCTTCAACCACTCAACGCTCTCTGGATATATCGCCTCATAGATGGTCGGGGTCCCAGCTGCAGCCCAACAGAATCTCTCCAGACCATATCCGGTATCGATGACCTGCAGAGGCATTCTCCGATAATTCAAGCCTTTGAGTTCAACATCACCATCAGGATGTTCCTCCATATCCATGAACACGAGTGTAGCCAATTCCAAGCCCCCGACCATGACCTCGACAGCTGCTCCAGCGTTACCGCCACCAGACCAAGGGTTCTCGACATAGGTGACCTCGGCAGCATCGATGCCCAAGGCTTCAACCAGTAACGCATCACAATAGGTAACACATTCATTCATCCAGTAGTACATGACTCCATCATCAGGACGATTGAACACATGATGAGCCATCATCTCAAAAGTTGTCAGATGTCTCCCAGAACGTCCTACTGCATCAACATCGGTCAAGCGGATACAAGGTTGGGAAATGACCAATGGGTTTGCAGGAGGCTCAACCATTCCACTAGTGACATGGGGCTGGAAATCGGCGATTGATGCTATCGTCAAGTGAATGTCATCTCGCCAACGTGCCAACACTGGGTATGGTCCCACCACTCTGTGCTCACGTTGTTCAAAGAAATCCAGGAAGGTCTCCCTCATTCTATGTTTCAACGCTGCACCTCTCTCGGGAAATCCTTTGATCAACGGATTTCCAATGAAAGAATACTCGTCGACTTCAGTGTCGCCACAGGTCTCTCTAGTGGAATCTCGGGTCCAGAAATACAAGCCACTGACCACGCACTGTTTACGAACGAAACCATTGTCCGTGAAGAATGGAAGTTCAACTGCAGCAAGACCCATGCCTACCCCCCTGAACAACCTCGGAACGATTCATCCCTTCAATGAAGCGGCCGATACCACACATATGCGCTTATATCCAGCCGCTGAAGGGGTATGCACATGGGCGAGCCACTAGAGTGGAAACAACATCTCCATCAGGATGATGAATTCACTTTCTCTATCAAGAAGCATGGAAGCATGCAGGTCGATGCTAGATTGGTTGCTGATGAACATCATTGGAACACACAATCAGATGACCGCAGCCCTGGTCAATTGGTGAACGCTGCAAGCCTTCCCGGAGCGGTTGGAGAAGCATGGGGGATGGCAGATTGGCATTTTGGATATGGTTTCCCGATTGGAGGAGTCGTTGCTACCGAAATGGATCATGGAGAACAAGGTGGAGCGATCTCTCCTGGCGGAGTAGGTTTCGATATCAACTGTGGAGTCAGACTACTGACCCTTGAGATATCCGAATCAGACATCCCCGACATCAAGGCATTGGCAAAGAGCTTGGCGAATGCGATTCCAGCAGGTGCCAGTGGCAAGGGGGGTGTAGAATTGAATCACCAAGGTCTGGAAGACATCCTTGCGGATGGAGCCAGTGCTGCAATCAATCTAGGATGGGGACATAGCGATGACCTCTCCAATATTGAAAGCGAGGGATTTCTTGAGAACGATGGAGAGTCGATCAGCGAACGTGCAATGCAACGTGGTTCACGCTCACTAGGTACTCTGGGTAGTGGAAATCATTTCCTTGAACTACAGGTGGTGGACAGAATTGACGATGTGGAAGCTGCAAGAGCATTTGGCCTGAGAGAAGGCCAGATATGTATGATGATTCATTCAGGTTCAAGAGGCCTTGGCCATCAGGTCTGCAGTGAGCATGTTGAAACGATGGAAAGAGAATACCACAGGGATGGTGAGAATTGGAGCAGTGAGAAATGGGGGTGGACAATTCCAGACCGTCAACTGGCAGCGGCCCCTCTCCATTCCAGACAAGGTCAAGAGTACATCGAGGCGATGAATGCTGCAGGTAATTTCGCCTTTGCCAACCGTTCTGCACTGGCACAAAGAGCCAGAGATGTTCTCAACAAGCATCTTGGTAGAGATGGAGAGGCAAGACTTCTCTACGATGTCTGCCACAATATCGCCAAGATCGAAGACCATCGAGTACACGGTTCAAACTGCCGCTGTTGCGTACATCGCAAAGGTGCGACACGAGCGCTGTCAGGAGATGCAGTTGAGATGACTGGTGAATTCTCATCGATAGGACAGCCGGTACTGATTCCAGGTGACATGGGCACCGCATCATGGATCATGGCTGGCCCAAAGAAAGGAGATAACAGGGCTTTCGCAAGTAGCTGTCATGGCGCCGGCCGAGCATTGTCTAGAAGTGCAGCAAGAAAATTGGTTGATGGTGTGGAACTGGAGGCGGAACTTGCAGCCAAAGGTATAACGGTCCACGCAAAAACCAGAAACATCCTCAGTGAAGAAGCACCTCAGGCGTACAAGGACGTTGATGAAGTGATACGACTCACTGCCGGAGCTGGACTGGCAAGGCCAGTTGCAAGATTGCGACCACTTGCTGTGGTCAAGGGCTGATTCTCACATGCAGAGGCCGATTCTCGGTGCATCTGCAGGGACTGGAGCAGCACCACTGTGCACACCGTCTGGTTCCTCGCATATCACGTTGAGCAAGGTGTGAACCAACTTGCGTAACTCGTCAACCTGTTCTTTCAATTCCTCAACTTCGGTGGAATCATCCACCCTCGTCTTGCTTACGCTTTGCATATCCATCCCATCCAAGAGGCTAGCCTCTTTGAAATGGCCAACCTTGCAATTCGACCTTTATATGTAACGATGATTGAAGCGAAGAGCGCGCGATTTTCTCGCCCATTCCATTTCGCCAGTAGTGAGATTTCACGACTGATACATCGTGAAAGTTCCATCTTCTGCCATGATGTATGCATCGTTTGCATAGGTTCCATCTTCCAGATATTGGTAGTAATATCCATCGCCAGACACCACATATTGGGGCTCAGAAATAGGCTGTGGTTCTTGAGCCACAGTTTCTGAAATTCCCTCGTTCATCGACCACTGCTCACCATATTGATTCCATTGTTCCATCGTCCAACCTTCAGGAAGTCCTTCATCTGGAAGTGGTGGAACAGCACTGTGAGAATCCACTGCAGGTTCTGGAGTCGAAGGCGGCATCGGGGGCAATACCTTGTGAGATTCTGCTGCATATGGAGCATCATATCCCATCGATTGTTCCACTGAATCGGTGACATCCTCCCACTCCTCTTCTTCATAGTAGACGGACTCACCATCCTGTCTCCTGAGAATGACGATGACTGCAAGAACCACTACCAGGATCAATACGAATATCGATGCCATCATCACTGGGTCCATGTCTCCGTCATCATCGATATTCCTCGAAAGAACCGCTGGCATGTCCTGCTCTAGACTGAGGTCGCATGTGATGGTCTGACCCACGAATGAACAACCGAGAGGCGAAGTTGAAGTATCCCAGCCATCGAAATCACCAGTGATGTTGATGAATAACCCTTGGGATCCGGATTCATAAGTCTCAAAAATGAATGGCTCGATGGTTCGCAATTGTCCATCTGCAAGTTCAATGTTAGCGAATCCCTGAGATACCCAGCTATCTCCTTCTCCCATGGCGTGGAATAATTCAACTCGGGCATTGCCGGACTTGGTGCCGAGATTGCGGAGACTGACCGCGATGCCAAGAAGGTCTCCTTCTTTCACCTCGCCGCCCCTTGGAGTGCTTCCATCCGCCATGGCGATGCCGATGGAAGGAATCGCTAGAATGAATTGTCTGACATTGAGATGTGGAGATACCTTGTCACCGATGGTACCAACTCCCGAAACTGAATTACCAGCCTGATCTGAAGCCTCAACCCAAAGGAATAACATGTCTCCGGGCAACAGTCCAAGAATCGCCCCATTGCTGAGATCAACTTCTACGCTGTACTCCCAGAGGTCTCCAATCTGCTCCACCAACTCCATCTCAACACTGTATGGGATGGCATTCAACAAGCTCGACTCTGCACCCATGTTTGGTCTACGGAATTCCCAATGGAGCAGTATCGGGTCATCTGACATCCCACCATCATCACGAATTAAAACGGTGAATATCTGTGAATAGAGGGCAGTACTATCCACCGAAGAAGGCAGTGATTCAAAGGAGACGACAGGGGAGTGACTATCCATGATGATGTTCGCGGTACCATTTGTGACATCGAATGATTCACCGGGTAATCCGTGCAGAGCGAAACTGAGTACCAAAACTGGATTCTCCACCTGGCGATTATCGAGGACGAAAGAGACCTGCCAACTTCCATCGCTGGAGACTTCGGTGGTCAGAGTCCTTGGTTGAGAGCCGTGCACATAATCAATCGTCAAACTGATTCCATCGGGGAGGTCTGTAGCCGAATAACCACTGCTGTCATGTACCAATGAGCCACTTACCCTGACCTCATCTCCCAAGCCGATATAGATGTCATCAACCCCACTCGGACTCTTTGGAGGAGTCAGGTCCTCCAACACCTCAACAAGAGCGCGCATGCCGGAATCCAGACGCCACCTCAACTGCCCAAGATTAGGTACTGTGATTAATGGGTTCAATAGGTCATCATCATAGATCAGCACAGCAGGAAGAGACCATTCAGGCAGGGAATCCGGATCAAGGTCCCAAGAGACGTTGAAGCCAACAGCAAGAATGTAGACTCCTTCAGTAACATCGCTGACCTGCAAGGAATGTATCTCAACAAAAGAATTCTCAGGCGTCGAGAATGAAGAAGAACGCGGGTCTATCTGCAGTACACCTACCACCTCCTCTTCAGTACCAACCAATCTGACTTCAATGAGGTCAAGTGTATGCAAACCATTAGGCTCTTCAATCTGCATGATGAATGAATGATTCCGACCTGGGAGGAGATATTCACCAGCACGATTCAACGATATCAAGTCTGCATCAACAGTGGGGTCGACGTTTGTAGCAACAACAAGGGTAGCGAGATCAGAATCGAGTCCAGGAGAGCCACCGCCAGATAATTCCAGTCCTGCCCAATCATTACCACCAAGATACAGAGAAACATTGCCATTGGTAGGCACCCCTGAAACATCGATATCATCGAAGGAAACCGTCCATTCTCCCTTGGATAGTTCAGGCATTGATGCCTCCATGGATTGATAGATTCCATCGGCATCCATACCTTGGCGCCAATAGTACAATGTCATCGAATCAGAATAGGACTCTGATTCTGAGAATGTCGCCCACAATTTCAGCGGAGAGGCCGGGTCCCAGGTGAATCCATCTGCTGTTTTGCGCCCGTTGCTGGTATCTACCTCAAAAGAGAGAACACTCGGAGCAGATGAATCCACAAGAACTGAATGCGCTGCTATCAAGGAGACATCATCGGCTCCATT
>CALCOQ010000192.1 GCA_937897005.1 uncultured euryarchaeote | reverse complement strand
ATGTGTGATTGAACTAGGTGGCACGGTTGGGGATATTGAATCAGCACCATTCATTGAGGCATTACGACAATTCCAGTTCCGCGCAGGTTCAGAAAACGTATGTTTCGTCCACGTCTCTCTGGTCCCAGTGATTGGAGTGGTCGGTGAACAGAAGACCAAACCAACCCAGCATACCGTCAAGGAACTGCGCAGTCTGGGAATCACTCCGGATATGTTGGTATGTCGCAGCGAGCGTCCACTGGAGGATGATGTACGCAACAAATTGGCATTGTTCTGCCACGTCCCGCCGGAAGCAATACTTTCAGCGCATGATGTTTCTAACATCTACCGCGTTCCATTGCTGCTTGAAGAACAAGGTGTGAGCCAGATGTTGGCAGCCAAACTTGGATTCGAGATACCTTCAGAACGTCCACTTCTCAATTCATGGTCCGAGATGGCTGACCGGATTGACAATCTCTCCGAGGAGATTCATATCGCCATGGTTGGAAAGTACACAGGCCTCTCCGATTCATATCTCAGTGTCATCAAGGCTCTGCAGCATTCATCATTTGAGGTTGGTCGCAAACTGGTCATCGATTGGATAGAAGCATCTGACCTTGAAGAATCTACAGAGCAGAACAACGATGCTTGGAATCTACTGAAACAGGCCGATGGTATTCTGGTACCCGGTGGCTTTGGCGACCGTGGAATAGAAGGAAAGATCCTCGCCGCTGGCTATGCCAGAGAGAACAAGGTACCCTATCTTGGGGTATGCCTGGGCCTACAGATAGCGGTCATCGAGTTCTGCCGCAGTGTGCTTGGATGGGATGATGCGAACTCTACCGAATTCAATGAACAGACCCCGCATCCCGTCATCGTCTTCATGCCGGAGATCTCCAAGACCCACCTTGGTGGAACCATGCGCCTAGGCAGTCGCCCAACCTTGTTCCAGGTCGAGAACTGTACTATTCGCGAACTTTATTCTGGTGCTGACCATGTCGATGAGAGGCACCGCCATCGCTACGAAGTGAATCCTGCACTCATAGATGACATTGAAGCAAAGGGACTCAAGTTCGTCGGTAAGGATGACAGTGGACAGCGCTGTGAGATCTTCGAGTTGGATGACCATCCATATTTCGTCGCTACCCAATATCACCCCGAATTCAAATCAAGGCCAGGCAGGCCAAGCCCACCATTCCTCGGCCTGCTTCGTGCAGCTGCACAGAACTGATACCTCTGCGACTGATTTCTCTTTCACAGAGTAGTGACTTTCTTAGGTGAATCATTTGCGGCGAGGACGCATGGTGAAATGGAAGGAGGTGGCCATCGCCATCCTGATTCTCTCCATGGTCATCATGACCTGTGGTGGAGCACCAATCCTGATGGCTAAATATTCTCCAGACAGTGGAAAAATGTCTGACGATAATGACGACAACCCTTGGGAAGATGGTGGAGAGAGTCTTGGCACCGCTGCGCTGGTATTCCTCATTCTGACCTTGTCGATCGTCCTTTGGAAACCCGGAGTGAAGTTGGCAAGAAAGCATCTACCGGATAAGTTGGAGATGGAGAATCGCTTGGTCAAGAAGAATATCGGAATCGCCAATCGCTGGTTCATGAAGATCCACGACTGGCTCGGTTTCGGAGCCGCATTGATAGGAACCCTGCACGGATTGTTGATGGATGACTGGGGTCTTGAGTTCTGGATTCCGATGGGGGGATTCTGGGTCCTTGTCACCTCAGGATATCTGATGCGAGTGAAATGGCCTCCGAAGCAAGTGCGTAAGGGAGCAAGACTGCTTCACATGCAGAGGTTCATCGCCATAGTCTCGGTCATCGTTCTGTTCATCGCTCACGATTGAGCCAATACATACTCTAAATCGTGCTTCGATTTAATCTTCCATGCACATTATATAAGTTCAAAATCACAATATGACATTAATCCTCAGCGATTCGCATTATCCGTGTGGTTCGATAACCCTGCAGGAGTTTGACGTACTTACGCTCAAGGAATTCAGCATCCAGTTCTGCGTCACCAGTATCGATTCGAAGTGTATCAAGAGTCAACAACTTGGCTGGTGTCACGATGCCTAGAATATCATCGAGGCCGACTACACGAATCACCGCCGGAGAGATCTGTAGGTTACCTCTTCCGATAAGGAATCCTTGCCCGCCCATGGGACTGAGCAACAACAGACGTGGACCCTCATGATTGCCCAGAATCTCAAGAATCTGGGCTTCGTTCAAGTCATTGTGAATTTCTCCCCCTATCGAGATATCAATTCCAAGAAGAGTCGATGAAATTCCATTCATCTCTGCCAAGGTACGCAGTGTTCCTCCCGAGCCCCAGATGATCAACAGGTCAGATTCTGATTCGTTGAGTTCCTTGATGTGTTCTGCCAACCCTTCAATCGTCTCTTCCTCCGAGGCTGACTCGATCTGTTCCTTGGCTCCTTGCATCCAGCGTGGACTGGCAGGGGTCATCACCTCCCCGAACATTCTCACTCGCCATTCTCCTTGTTGGTAGACCTCCTCGTCGAGGTCCATGACCTCGGTATTCGCCAACATCAATTCTCCACTTTGGTAGGCATTGACGACTTCAGCGGCGGCTCTGGGTGTGGCGGCGAAACAACCGCTGTGCATCTTGACTCCACCTGGAACGCCGACCAATGGTGTCCGGTTCTCTCCCAGAGCATTGACGATATCTCGAGTGGTTCCATCACCTCCCGCATAGAGGATCAGGGCGGCTCCTTGGCGTAGGAATTCCTCGACCACCTCAGCGGTATCCTCATCGTTCGTCTCTCCAGAATAATCTCCACTTGCCTGGAATGAGATCCCTTGTGGAATCCAGTCAGCCCCCATTCGTCCACCTGCAACGAGGAATTGTACACTTGCTCCTCGCTGTTCCAGTAGAACTTGAAGACGCTCTAGGCAGATATTCATTCGTGGCCCAGCACGGTCCTCTGCACCCGCTTCCCTGGCTTCCTTGGCTCTACCGTCACTACCCTTGAAACCAAGCCGACCACCTAGACCGGCATCCGGATTGACCAGCACCCCGACGAGCATGACAGACCCTCGCACATCTACATCATGAATCACTCTGTCGGGCTGCCCACTCGGCCAATTGATTGAAGAGTGAACCTTCGATGGGCGACCGGCGTTGGCATGCAAGATGAGGACCCGATTGCACAAGCGATAGGTGACCGTCTAGCCGATGCTTTCGGAGGAATGGCGGCATCTCCACCATCTGGGCCGCCTGCAGGACCACCGTCCAGCCCACCGGCGGGGCCACCTGCTGGAGCACCAACTGGACCACCTATGGGAGCGCCGGCTGGACCACCGTCCAGCCCACCGGCTGGACCACCTGCGGGAGCACCAACTGGGCCACCTATGGGAGCGCCATCTGGACCACCTGCGGGGGCACCAACTGGGCCACCTATGGGAGCGCCTGCTGGACCACCAGCGGGAGCACCTACAGGGCCACCTATGGGAGCGCCGGCTGGACCACCTGCCGGGGCACCAACTGGGCCACCTATGGGAGCGCCGTCTGGACCGCCTTCGGGAGCACCGGCTGGACCACCTGCGGGAGCACCAACT
>CALCOQ010000191.1 GCA_937897005.1 uncultured euryarchaeote | reverse complement strand
CGGCTCCGAAAGCCGGAAGGATATCCAGACTACCCTAATCGCCCATTCCGACTCGCCCCAGTCCCGCCCTTTGAAAGCAACGGCTCTACAGGCCGTGGTCAATGTCCTCTCCATGTATTGATCATGGCTGCAGCAAGTGCTGTAGAGATACGAGGATGCCATTGAGTGAAGAGGATGCTCAGAGCATAGCCATCGCCACGGAATTGAGAGTGGAGGAGTTCACCAAACCACTGGCAGAAACAGGAGGAGTTCTCGAATTAGCGAACTCTTCAGACACGAATGCTTGTGTCTTTCTTGAGACCGATTCAAAGGAACTTGATGCTCCAGGACTGTGTCGAATCCATCAATATCGGCCGGCTGGTTGTCGTTCTTATCCCATCGTGCTGGATATGGAGGATTTGGTGTTCAAGGACGATTTATGCCCTTGGAAAGAAGAATTCGAGGAGCCGAATGAAGGCCATCGCACTGAATTATTGAAGTTGGATTCTTTGATCAGGATTGAAGCCGCTCAGCGCGTACAAGGCGGCGCCCAAGACTTGCATGAACCGGAATGAACCAATCACCATCTATCTTCCATCCAGCAGAGGAGAACAATTTCTCGATATCTTGCCATTCCATACCCATCACCAGGGCTCCATCGGGCGTAGAAGGTAACATGCAGCACATGACGGCCTCGTAGTTGCAAACAGAATGCAATGAATCCAATACTGAGGAGAATAATTCCGGTGTTGAATCTGAACGCCAAGCATTGCGTCCGTACGGAGGGTCGAAACAGACCATTCTGATACCAGTGATGTCAAGTTCCGAGAGCCTCGTTGCATCACCACAGATCACTCTTGCCTTTGTATCGCTCCATTCCAGATTCTGCAGAGTCCCAGCGACCATTTCAGGGTCCAGGTCGACCCCAGTTGATTCAATTCCACTGGATGCAGATTCGATGAGTACCCCCCCAGTTCCACACATCGGGTCCAGTAGTGGGCCTTTCGTCCCAGCCAGATTCAGCATCAGCCGAGCGTGTCGAGGGTCAAGACTGACTGGCTTGAAGAATGGACGCTGAGTCGCCACACGTTCCTTCCAACCTTTACGAGGTGGCTCTTTCAACAGCGGGTATCCCCAATACAGTTCTTCACCATCGATCAACAGTTCGATCACCTGTTCGGGGTTTTCAAGTTCTATCTTGTAACCGGCATCAGTAAGAATACCGCCCATTTCTTTCGCCAATTCAATTCCCTTCACACCAGGCTTTCGTTCACCATGTCTTGACCAACGGACAGCAATGGAATCATTCTTGTTCAATGGATTATCTGAAAGCCATTCGGAGAATGAATTGGAGAGTGTGGACACGCTACCAATACCCGGTTGTGCGAGTATCTGGTCAACGGTCGCAGAATCATCAAGGCCAGAGCTGGAATTGGTCAGCACGATTCTTGGTGTTAGAATCTTGATAACCCCTGTCAGTGAATCGACTTCAGCCCGGAACAAGGAAGGATGCCAACCACTGCCAAGAACCAGATGTCCTTTCTCCATATGAAAAGCCGACAAGTCACCATTATTCACAGGTTCCATGCCAAGAGCATATTGAGACAACCTCTTGATAGACGGGTGATTCGCGTGAAGCATGGCGGCGAGGAGGTCCTTTCATTCACATCTCGTGCTGCTGCTGGTACTGTTCTTTCTGTTCATCGCTGCATTCGCTGTTACCGCAGACGCTGCATTCGCTGTTACCACAGAGGGAGTGATGCAGGAAGAGCCTCCACACGGCACTCCTACCTCCCATCTCAACAAGCGCATGTACATGTATGGAATTCAGGATGGCGCTCAGCAGTACACATATTGGGAGACATGGACACATGCTGGGATGGACAGTACTTCTGATGACAGTTTCTCTGAGAACAATGTTCCTGGTCAAGCAAACAGCGGCGGCGGAACCAGAGTATTCACATTCACTGGAAGCGCACCAAATCCTGAGGAGGTCCGTTTGGAACCAAGTGTTCCTTTTTCAGGTAGTTTCAGCTTGACTTTCTTTTGTGATCAACCGGATTGCACATCAACTTCGAAACAGGTCAGAATAGAACTGCTGTATCAACAGAATTCAATTGGAGGAGTGATTTTGGATGGGCCGACAGAAGAAGGTGGGAATCAGTACGTGTTCAATATCTCACATGATTTGACCGAGATTGAAGAAAATGTGTCTCTGGGATTGAGAATCGAGTTCACCAAACCACATGATGTCTTCAATGGCGGTTACACATTGTATCTCCAGAATGATTTCTATCTTGATGTGCCAGCATTACCACCTGAAGAATTCGTTGTTGAAGTCGAGGAAGGAGGCGTCTATGAGAGCCCATTTGCCGTCAAAGGAAGTGGATACAGCGAGGTTGATGTGCATCAGTTCTCCTCTCTCAACCCAATAATCTGGGGTGTTGCAGTCATCGTCTGTGGAATCCCATTGATCATGTTCACCCCTTACTTGAATCTCAAGATTCCTGCCACCATCATTGCAATGTTAGGCTTGATTTTCTCAATGACGGTCATGCCCTTCATCGTAATGACCGTTCCATATGATGAAAGCGAACTTGGAAGCAAGATATTGACCATTGATCAAATTGTCAGTCAAGGAGATGAAACAGGCCAATTCCTATCAGGGTTCCCTGAAGGCACCGAATTCCAGATATGGATGTCATTGGATTCAGTTTACGAAAACAATGTTGATGCATTAGGTGTTCGAGGAACTGAGAAAATAGATGTCTTCGGATTAGGTTTTGACCATTACACGGAAACCTTGTCCGACCCAAGTTCAACCTCAAAGCATGGCTTGTCCAAGGTTCAGGAATATTTCTCATTGCTGGAGATTGATCCCACCGGTGGACATGGAGTATTAATCGATATCAAGATGGTGAAACGTTGTCCAAGTTGTGTTGAAGTGGTGCCACAATGGGGGCTTACGTCAGAAGGTAGTGAAGGAACTCCAGTCAATGATACAAGATTGGTACCGATCAATAACGGTCAGGCCGCTTTGTTTGTCATTCCCAAGAGCGCAATCACTGTCACCAACACAGACCCTACTTGGATAGATACTCCAATGTATGCAAGTATCGGAGGTTGTGTACTGATGCTTGGAATTGGTGCTTTGCTTCAACATCGTTCGACCAAGGCTTATGAAATGTGGATGCACGAACAGGAAGTGGATGACGAATCCGAGGATGTGTGAGAATGGGGTGTAACCTGAGAGACCTCGTTGAGAACCATCCAATCGAACTGAAGTCTCTTGCAGGCAAGGTCGTCGGCATCGATGCTTTCCTGGTAGCCTTTCAGTTCATCACATCGATGCGTAACAGGGGACCTGAAGGAGATGGAGGTCCGCTGTCAGATTCCAAAGGCCGTCCAACACCTCATCTGATTGGTTTTCTGGAAAGGACCACGACAATGATCGAACTTGGATTGAAGCCGGTGTACATCTTTGATGGAAAGCATCCAGAATTGAAGGCTGATGTGATGAAAAAGCGGAGTACAAGACGTGCAGATGCCAAGAAGAAATGGAAGGAAGCATTGGCTGCTGGAGATTATCAGAGGGCGCAGAAATATGGTCAACAATCTGCAGAATATACGCCAGAGATGCAGGAACAGACCAAGAAATTACTCGATCTGTTAGGTGTCCCATGGGTGGATGCTGCTGCCGAGGGAGAAGGTCAAGCAGCAGTCATGGCCAAGCGTGGGGAGTTGGATATCGTAGCTACACAAGATTGGGATGCCTTGCT